>CAJMNU010000170.1 GCA_905214855.1 uncultured bacterium
TGTGAGAAAGGGAAAAATGACCAATATCGTTGTGATTGTGAGGTTCATCGTTGTTTCCTGCTTTGGTCATGAATGCATATTCTTTGGTATTGCGGATATACCATGCAGCATCTTTAAAGTAGCAGCTTTTTTTGTTGAGTGTGCATTGAGGAAGAGAGGGATCTGTCCAGAGAAAATAGCGGATAAATCCACCCCATCTATGACAATGGTCATCTCCAAAGCGGTAACTCATAGACTGATCAGGAATCTCAATTCCATCAAAGTGACGATATAGATAATGCGTAATATACAGATCCTGCTGAAAATATTCATTGTTTGCATCGGAGATAGGAAGGCTTAATGTATCATCCAGAATACAGTTTTGCTGGAATTTTGCAATGTTTTGTACTTTGACAGAAGCAAGTAGATCTTCTTTGTTATTGGTGTATTGGCGAAGTGTTTCTGCAAACTGTAAAAAATAGCCAAAGCCATACTGCCAATAGGTATATCCTTCCAGACAGGCTCCATCATCGGAAAAGCCAGACAGGAAATGTTCCATACAGAGGAGAAGGCGTGGTTTTGCCTGTTCCCATTCTGCATCTGTTGCCATATACAAAAAAGCATTGCCAACACTTCCGGCACAGACCGCAGCCCAGTTATTGGTCATTTGTTCCCAGCGTGCAGTACCATCTTCCAAAGAAAGAAATGCATCGATAACACGTTCCTGAATCTCTTGTTTCATACGGCGTGTTAGAAGACTTGGGAGACTGTCATGGAGAAGAAAATACAATTCGCTCAGGGTATATCCTGTCTCACTGGCAAACAGGTCCAGCATCGTGTGCTGTTCTTTTAAAGAAAGGGTTTCGCTGGCATGAGCGGGAAGAGACCATGTAAATTCATCCAGAATTGCCCAGATGATATCATTTAAAGGGCGCAGATAGGTTTCGCTGCGCTCTAAAAGATACATAAAAGCGTAGATGTTTAGGCGTTTACGGCGTTCAAAATAAGCAAATTCATATTGGAGACGGTTGCCGGTTTCAAAGTAAAGATGATAATCGGAAAAGGAAACCGCTGGGATAGGCTCATGGAGCAGACGGTCAGCCTCACTGCGGATCGCATGGATCTGTTCTTTGTAGAATGGATGTGTGCTGATCTCTTTCCATTTGTTTTCATTAAATTCTTGAAGAATATGGCGTGATGTAATCATGTAGAATCCCCCTTATAATCCATAGTAGTAGTTTGAAAGAGTACCTGATCAGGAAAGATTGATTTATCAGGTATGATCTTACGATTTTGAGTATAGCATGTACAGAGTAAAAAGTCATTAAGAGGAGAGAAAATTAGGCAAAAGGCTAGACAATCCGAGCAATTATGGTACAATAAAAGTCAGCGCTTTACAAGGATGACACTGCACAGTTATATGGTCATAAAAGGATCGTGTAACAGTGTAGTTTCTTCTTGAAAAAACGTAAATACAGAGTAAGAGGATGAGAGAGATGGAGAGAGAAAAGTTTTCATCAAGACTGGGGTTTCTGCTGATCAGTGCAGGATGTGCTATCGGTCTTGGCAACGTGTGGCGTTTCCCTTATATTACGGGAAAGTATGGTGGAGCAGCCTTTGTGTTGGTCTATTTGTTCTTTTTGATCATTTTAGGTCTTCCGATCATGGCAGCGGAGTTTTCTGTTGGTCGTGCCAGCCAGAAAAGTATTGCAAAATCATTTGATGTTCTTGAGCCAAAAGGAAGCAAATGGCATATCTACCGTTATTTTGGCATTGCAGGAAATTATCTTTTGATGATGTTCTACACTATGGTCGGTGGATGGCTGATCCAGTATTTCCTTAAAATGGCAAAGGGAGAATTTGCTGGAATGAACACAGAGCAAGTATCTGCTGTGTTTGCAGAAATGACTTCTAATACAGGAGCAATGACCATATTTATGATCATTACTGTAATAATCGGTTTTTTGGTATGTTCTTTTGGTTTGAATAATGGAGTGGAGAAGATCAACAAATTGTTGATGGTAACACTGCTTCTTTTAATGATCGTTTTGGCAGTGCGTTCTGTTACACTTCCGGGTGCTGTAGAAGGACTGAAATTTTATCTGATCCCAGATTTTAAGAAAATGAAGGAAAATGGGATTGGAGAGGCTGTATTTGCGGCGATGGGGCAGGCTTTCTTTACATTGAGTATAGGAATCGGTGCGCTTGCAATTTTTGGAAGTTATATTGACAAGGAAAGAAGTCTTGGAGGCGAAGCTGTCAGTGTTATGGTGTTGGATACAGCTGTTGCGATCATTGCAGGTTTGATCATTTTTCCATCCTGTTTTGCGTTTGGTATCAATCCGGGAGAAGGTGCAGGTCTGGTATTCCTTACACTGCCAAATGTATTTAACGCTATGCCTGGCGGAAGAGTTTGGGGAAGTTTGTTCTTCATCTGTATGGCTTTTGCAGCAATGACAACGATCATCGCAGTGTTTCAGAATATCATCGCCTATGCACAGGAGAGTTGGGGATGGAGCACCCGTAAAGCAGTCTGGATCAACTGCATTGCGATCATTGTATTGTCTATGCCTTGTATCTTAGGCTTTACAAATTGGAGTCACATTACGATCCTAGGTAAGAGCATCATGGATTTCGAAGATTTTCTGGTAAGTAATAATCTATTACCACTGGGATCTTTGGTATATCTGCTGTTCTGTGTCGGAAAACATGGATGGGGATTTGATAACTTTATACGTGAGGTAAACTGTGGAAAAGGTCTGAAGATGTCAGCAAAGATCAGACCATATCTTCGTTATGGACTTCCGTTGATCGTACTTATTATTTTTGCTCAGGGGTATTGGAATCTTTTCCAGTCTCTGGCAGCAAAATAAAGCGTAAAAAATAGCTGGATTGTTGCGCTCCTCGCAATAAAAACAGGGCAGTTGTTGACAAATGGAAAAATTTGACGTATAATTCCTGTCAGCTAATCAGGACGACATAATTTTAAGGAATGTATATAATAGGTAGTAATGAACCGAGAGGAGACCATTATGGCAAGAAAAAAAACAACACCTGCTGCAACAGTAAAGGCAGAAGGAAAAGCAACAACAGAGACAAAAACTGTTGAGACAAAGGCAGCTGAAGTAAAGGCAACAGAGACAAAAGCAGCTGAGGCAAAAGCAACAGAGACAAAAGCTGTTGAAACAAAGAAAGCAGAGACAAAGCCGGCTGCAAAGACAACAAGAGCAACAAAGAAAGAAGCTGTTGTTAATGTATATTTACAGTATGCTGGAAAGGAAATTCTGGCAGAAGATATTGTCAGCAAAGCAAAGGCAGCATTTGTAGAAGCTGGAAATAAAGAAGCAGATATCCGCACAATTGATGTATATGTGAAGCCAGAAGAAAATGCAGCATATTTTGCAGTAAACGGAATTGGTTCTGACGATTATAAGGTAGAGCTGTAATCGAGTTGATGTATTGCAAGTATGTAAGGCAAGAATAGTCCTTACATACTTGTTCGGAGAAACGAAAAATGGTTTCTCCGGACATAAAAACAGCTTGCAAAATAAAAATAATGTGATATACTGAATAACGTGGCATCAGAAGGTATATAGTAGAAATCAGATAAGCCAGATGATGTTATATGTATACTGCAGATATAGTTCATTGGTAGAACATCAGCTTC
>CAJMNU010000171.1 GCA_905214855.1 uncultured bacterium
CAAAGAATTCTGCAACATCAAGACCAACAGCTCCACCACCGATTATAACAACAGATTTTATACGCTCCTCTTTATGTCCAAGAGACTTGTAAAATTTAGAAAGTTCACTTTGAATACCAGTTACATAGATTCTGTCTCCAGCCTGTAAGATAAAATTACCTGTTGGAATATATACTTCCTGTCCTCTTTTTACAATACAGACTAAAATACTTGCAAAATATTTATTTTTACCGAGAATATATTAGAGTTTTTAACAATACAAAAATGGTTTTGTACGATAAAATACAAAAGAAAGCGGATCTGTTTTGGGGCAAACTTGTAATTTGTACATGTTTGCCCTATAATAAAATAACTAAAAATGCAGTGGGATGGCTACTAAGTTTTGATTTTATGATCAGACCTGCTGCAATTAGGAGGATGCATGAAAGAAACTGAAACGAGAAATTTAAAAGATGAAATTTTAGAAGTTACTGGACGGATGTTTTTACAATACGGTTATAGTGGAACAACGTTTCAAAAAGTTGCAGATGAACTGCATATCGCTAAAAGTTCTATTACATATCATTTTAAAAATAAATTTATGATCATGGAAACCTTCATCGATGATCTTTTTTTTCAAATCAAGCAATATATTGATTGCTTTCCTGATGAATATAAAAACCGGTACTGGCGGCATTGTCTTATTTATATTTATGCATATCAAAAAATTATGAGTACCCCAAGAAATATAGAAGTATAATCAGTCTGTCCATTCTTCACTGAAAGGATTATCACCTCAGGACAGATTTTTTTCTGAACCTGACCATATAAGGTGCTTATCAGACGAAGAAATAGAAAAAGATTTTCATAAATCCTATGATCTGACAGATCTGCAGATGAAAGCATACATAGATATGGGAGCACGTTCCAAACTATTTCAAACGTATCAAGAAAATCCAAATTTTATGACACTTCATCAATACTGCTATTACCATATCTATCTTATTGGCGCTTTATGTAAGTTAGATGAACAGACCATTCAGGAAAATATCAGAGATGCTTTTGATTTTGTAGAAAGACATCCATTGCAGCTTTCTGGTTCTATCTTTGAACCTACATTCCAAAAACATATTTCCCCAAAAAACGATTGAGTATGTTATCCTAAAGAAACGATATGGAATCAGGAAACCCATTGACTTTAGACAAGGGGCAGTTTACTATTGCCTATGTGGTCATAAAAGAAAGCAAATAGTTGCTTTTATAATAAAATGCTGGATTTTATGACTGGGTTTGATAAAATTTTATAAAAATTAAGGAAGAGGAACAAACATATGGAAGTGATTCTACAAAATCTGACAAAAAAATTTCCAAGTCGGGATCGAAAAAAGCCCAAAGAGGTGGTGGCTGTAAATAATGTTACATTTCAGATCCCTGATGGGAAACTGATCGGTCTTTTAGGACCTTCTGGGTGTGGTAAAAGTACCACCTTAAATCTAATCAGTGGTCTTTTGAAACCTACTAGCGGAAAAATCTTTTTTGGAGAAAATGAGGTCACCAACTTGCCTCCTGAAAAACGCGGGATTGGTCTTGTGTTTCAAAACTACGCACTCTATCCACACCTTACAGTAAAACAAAATATTCTTTTTCCTTTACAAAATCTGAAGGGGAAAGACAGATTATCAAAGGAAGAAATGCTGAAAAAAGCAAACGAAGCAGCAAAATTGGTTCAGATTGACGAATTAATGGATCGAAAACCAGGAGAATTGTCTGGTGGGCAGCAGCAAAGAGTAGCGATCGCACGCGCTTTAGTCAAAATGCCGCAGGTTCTTTTGTTAGATGAACCGTTATCGAATCTGGATGCACGTTTACGGTTACAAACTAGAGAAGAAATCAGAAGAATTCAAAAAGAAACCGGTATCACAACGATTTTTGTCACACACGATCAGGAAGAAGCAATGAGCATTTCCGATGGGATTGTTGTTATGAAAGAAGGCATTGTCCAGCAGATCGGATTCCCTCAGGAAGTATATGACCGCCCGACGAACCTGTTTGTAGCCAAATTTTTGGGTACTCCCCCTATCAACCTTTTAAAAGGAGAGATTAGAAATCATGCACTGTATATTGGAGAGGATCTCATTTGGAACATATCCTGTCCGAAAAAGGAAGTTTCATGCAGAAAAGTGTATATAGGAATCCGACCAGAGGGATTTATCCTTCAAAAGGATGGACCTCTTTGCTGTAAATTGCAGGGCGTAGAGGTCATGGGAAGGGATATCAGTATCGTATCCGTTCATCCAGCCTCTTTAAATCCGAAGATTCGATCCATTGTCAGTGCAGAGGAACCCATTGATCTTGAAACTTCTATAGTACATTTTGGATTAAAACCTTCCAAAGTACTTCTATTTGACTTGGAATCCGAAGAGAGAATCGAATTTGAGGTGAAAAAAGATGAAAAATAAAAAATGGGATCTTACTAGATTCAAAGGCTGGTTATATCTTCTCCCAGCAATTCTGTTTCTGGGGCTGTTTTTGGTGTATCCATTGCTTGATGTTTTTATCTATTCTTTTGAGGAAGGATATAATTTTACCTCACAAACATATTGGGGACTTGGATTCTATAACTATTCCTATGTCCTTCATGATCCCTACTTTTTACAGGCAGTAAAAAATACATTTATTCTGGTGGCAGTTACTGTTCCGATCTCTACAGGACTGGCTTTGCTGATCTCTGTGGCACTTACTTCTATTACGCCTCTTCGAAACGCATTTCAGACGATTTATTTTCTGCCTTATGTAACAAATACTCTGGCTGTTGGACTGGTTTTTATGATCCTGTTTCAAAAAACTCCATATTCTGACGGTATGATCAATCTGCTCATCTCCTTCTTTGGTGGAAGCAGCATCGATTTTATGGATGGACCTTATTGGGCTAAAATGTTTGTGCTTTGTGTCTATACGATTTGGGTCGTCATGCCGTTTAAGATTTTGATTCTTACCAGTGCCTTATCTTCTGTCAATGAAGAATATTATCATGCTGCAAGAGTGGATGGCACACCAAAATGGAGGATTTTTTTCCGTATCACACTCCCCATGATCTCCCCTATGATCTTTTATTTGGTTATTACTGGTTTTATTGGAGCATTTAAAGCCTACAGTGATGCAGTTGCTCTGTTTGGTACGGATTTAAATGCAGCAGGGATGAACACGATTGTAGGCTATGTATATGATATGCTTTATGGAGACAGTGGTGGTTATCCGTCTTATGCATCTGCTGCAGCCATTCTTTTATTTGCTGTGGTTTTGACCATTACCTGCATCAATTTGCTGATCAGCAAACGTAAGATATATCATTAATTCACTGCTAAGAGGAAAAACACATGGAAAACAGAATTGATTATGAAAAAATAGAAAAAAAGACAAAAAACCAACAGCGTCTGCTGCATACAATAACGTATATATTTCTTGTATTCTGGGCTTTGATCGTGTTGTTTCCATTTTATTGGATGATCTTGACATCGCTCAAAAGTTATAGCAGTTATAACTCAGAATACATTCCCAGTTTTTTTGTAACATCACCAACCTTACAGAATTATGTAGAGGCATTTACCTCTGTTCCGCTTGGAAAATATTTTGGGGCAACAGGAGCTGCTTTTGGAACAACATTA
>CAJMNU010000172.1 GCA_905214855.1 uncultured bacterium
TATTACAGCAGCAGAGAAATATCCATGTACGATCACAATTACAGGAAATGGAAGGACATGTGATGGTAAATCTTTGATTAGTCTTATGAACGCAGTGATGTCCTTTGGAGATGAGATGGAGATTATCTGTGACGGAGAACAGGAGGAGGAAGCACTTCAGGCATTATGCCAGTTAGTGCAGGAAGATTTGGCTCAGCTAGAATAAAGTAAATGGGTCGAAGTT
The DNA here is from genome assembly GCA_905214855.1 of uncultured bacterium. Lineage (GTDB taxonomy): Bacteria > Bacillota > Clostridia > Lachnospirales > Lachnospiraceae > CAJMNU01. The sequence goes on from CAJMNU010000172.1 coordinate 224, forward strand.
CTTTATAGGACTTGGATAGGAGAGACCTAAGCTATCGATAAGAAAGGAAACTATGAAAAAAACAGGATATGTACTGTTATTGGTTATGGCGATAACAGGAATGTGCATGTTTACAGGATGTATGACAGGGAAAAGGCAATCTGTCTCTATGAAGGAAAATGAAACAGATCAGGAAGAAAAACTGAAGGTAGTTTCTACATTATTTCCCTACTATGATTTTGCAAGGCAGATCGGAGGAGAGGAGATTGATCTGACCATGGTCATACCAGCTGGTATGGACAGTCATTCTTTTGAACCGACACCAAAGGACATGATCGTAATACAGAATGCGGATCTGGTTCTATGTAATGGCGGAGAGATGGAGCGATGGGTAGAGCAAGTGCTTGAAGCGGCAGATTCAGAAACGAGAGAAGTCCTTTGTATGATGGATTATGTGGATGCTTACGAGGAAGAGATCGTAGAGGGGATGGAACATACTCATCATGAACATGAAGAGTTAGAACTGGGACTTTTAGAGTCTGAAAACGAACATGAACATGAGGAGCAGGAAGAAGATGACAGCCTTCACATTGAATATGATGAGCATATTTGGACTTCTCCGGCAAATGCCATTCTTTTTGCAGGAAAAATAGGTGAGAAACTTCAGGAAATAGATCCAAAACATGCCGATCTTTACAAGGAAAGATGTCAGCAACTGTGTAAAGAATTAAAAAAACTGGATCAGGAATTTAGGGATATTGTTGATAAAGCAGATCAGGATGCGATTATTTTTGCAGATAAGTTTCCATTCCGATATTTTGCAGAAGAGTTTGGACTTCGCTATTATGCGGCATTTTCCGGATGCAGTTCTGATACAGAGCCAAGTGCAAAGACGATTGCGTTTTTGATCGATAAAGTGAAGAAAGAGAAGATCGGGGCAGTGTATTATCTGGAACTTTCCAGTCCGCGTGTTGCACAGATCATTGAAGAAGAAACAGGTGCAAAACCAATTTTGTTTCATTCCTGCCATAATGTTACCAGAAAAGAATTTGACAGTGGTATCACATATCTGGAGTTGATGAGAAGGAATGAGGAAGCGCTAAAAGTAGGTCTTTGGCAGTAAATCATATTCAGATGTGTCATACATTCTGTTGCTGTTTGGAGTTGTCAAAGGTGTAGTGAATGGAAGTGTTGGATGGGAAATATTGAATTAGAAGTGCTGGATGGAAAAGGTTTATTGGATGGAAAAAATGTAATCAGAGAAGAGAATGTAGATAAAGAAGACGGTGAAATATGGAAAAGGAAAATAGATTGCTGGAGTGCAAAAATGTGGACTTTGGCTATGAGCATGAAGATGCTGTAAAAGGTGTTGATCTTGAGATTGACAGAGGAGATTATCTTTGTGTTGTGGGAGAAAATGGTTCTGGAAAAAGCACTCTGATGAAGGGGCTTTTAGGGCTTTTAAAGCCAACAAATGGGGAAATCTGGGTGTCAGAGGAGTTGAAGAATCATGGGATTGGTTATCTTCCACAGCAGACAGCAGCACAAAGAGATTTTCCGGCAACGGTATATGAGGTAGTGCTTTCTGGCTGCCTGAGCCAGATGGGGAGATGGCCGTTTTATGGAAAAAAAGAAAAAGAGCTGGCAAACTTGCAGATGGAACGTTTGAAAATTCAGGATTTGAGAAAGAAGTGTTATAGGGAACTTTCTGGAGGGCAGCAACAGCGGGTTCTGATCGCCAGAGCGCTTTGTGCGGCAAGGGGGCTGTTTATTTTGGATGAACCGATCACTGGTCTGGATCCAGCAGCATCACAGGAATTATATGCCTTGATTCGAGAATTGAACCAGAAAGAAGGCATGGCGATCCTTATGGTATCTCATGACATACAGAGTATTTTGTCAGAGGCAGGGAAAATCCTCCATATGAAAAAAGAACCTCTTTTTTATGGGACAACAGAGGAGTACAAAAAATCAGAGATTGGAAAAAGGTTTTTGGGAGGAAGAGTAGAATGAAACTTTGGATGGAAATGATGTCATATCCTTTTATACAAAGAGCTGTTCTTGCCGGAACAATGGTAGCTCTCTGTGCAGCATTGCTTGGGGTTAGTCTGGTATTAAAACGATATTCTATGATTGGAGACGGTTTGTCTCATGTCTCTTTTGGAACTCTTTCTGTGGCTCTTGCCGCAGGATGGGCACCACTTGCGGTATCTATACCAGTTGTTGTTGCAGCAGCATTTTTTTTACTCCGTCTGACAGAAAATGGAAAAATGCAGAGTGATGCAGCAATCGCTATCCTTTCAGCAAGTGCTTTGGCATTTGGTGTGACTGTGACATCTCTTACAACAGGAATGACAACGGATGTGAACAGCTATATGTTTGGAAGTATTTTGGCGATGAGCCGTGAAGATGTCTGGATGAGTGTGATCTTGTGTATCATAGTTCTGGTTTTATTTGTGTTTTGTTATCACAAGATGTTTGCAGTGACGTTTGATGATAATTTTGCAAGGGCAACGGGAGTCAGAACCAAACTGTATCATACCATGATTGCAGTTTTGACAGCAGTTACGATTGTATTGGGAATGAGAATGATGGGAGCAATGCTGATTTCTAGTTTGATTATTTTTCCAGCTTCTACCTCCATGCGGCTCTTCAAGAGCTTCAGGTCTGTGGTGATCAGTTCAGGAATTGTGTCTATAGTTTGTTTTATCATTGGAATGATGGCTTCTTATCAGTATGGAACACCAGCAGGGGCAAGTGTCGTACTGGCAAATCTTTTAGTATTTTTGATGGCATCGTTGGTTCAGTGGGTAAAGGGAAGACATTGAGAAGTGAAGGATTTGGGACTTATCTGGGGCAGAGGGGACACATAATTCTTAAATAAATCTTATAAAAATTATAAATAAGTATTGGTTTTTATAACTTATATTGATAGAATAAAGTATAAACATTATAAGGAAGATTTACTTATGAGTAAATATTATTCTATCAATGAGTTTTCAAAAATATTGGGTGTATCAGTACAAACATTATGAAATTGGGATAAAAATGGAAAACTTCATCCTCATCATACATCTAGTGGTCTTATGTCAAGATTTAGTACAAGTTAAAATGAGGAAAACCTCATTTTAACTTGTACTATTTATATTCTAACACCAGAAGATTTGAATTAGAGTATGAAAAGAGTCCCTTATAAGGCTTTGATAAAATTCTCTAAAACGCTTGAAAATAAAGGTTTTATTGCAGTGTGTCATCCGCCGTATCTCTTTATACGAGTTCACTTGTGTTTGTACCTCCCCTGTTACCTTATAAGGGAAAAAGGAGAGGTATAAATTTATCTTATTTTAGAACTGGAGATGAAAAAATGAAAGATATAATAAACCAATGGAATAATGCTGCGGCAAAATATACGGAAGATTAAGAATGTTCAGAA
>CAJMNU010000173.1 GCA_905214855.1 uncultured bacterium
AAATATTTATTATGGTTCTATGGATGTGATGACTCCTGTAAAAGTAGAAATTGAGGGGCGTACTTATACATTATCAAATTCAGATGTCCAGTTTGCATTTTCTATGTATGGAGATCTTCGAGTAGGAGATGAGGTGACAGTGATCTATGAAGCCTCTACGGATAGTGAAGGAGAGAGCATTTATAGCGTTGTAGATTATATGGAAGAATAAAAGAGAGGGAAGGATAAGATGGAAGAGAAGATTACAGGCAAAGTCACAAAGGAGAGAGGAAAAGCAAAAAACAGAAAAAAGAAGCCAGTGAAACGGGGATTGCTGCTTTTGTTATTTCTTCTCTCGGGTGTAGTGCTGCTTTTTTTGATACAGGGAAGAAAGGCAAAAAAAGTATCTGTGGAGGGAGAAAAAACAATCCATACACAAGTGGCATCCAGAGGAGATATTTATGAAACATTAAGTTCTTCTGGGACTTTGGAGGCAAAAGATACCTATTCGATCACTTCATTGATCGATGGAGAAGTTTTGGAAGCAAAATTTGAAGAAGGAGATCTGGTAGAAAAAGGACAGGTTTTATACCGCATTGATTCTTCTTCTTTGCAGACACAATTGGATTCTGCAAATAGTACACTGGAAAGAGCACAAAGCAAGTATCAGGATGCGATCAGCGATTATCAGGATGCAGCAGCACAATATCAGAGCCGGATATTTCCATCCAAATATACAGGATATGTGAAGACTTTGTATGTAGAAGCAGGAGATAAGGTTACTACAGGAACAAAGATTGCAGATATATACAGTGATAAAAAGATGGAACTTAAAGTCCCATTCCTGACAAATGATGCAGCTTCTATTAGTGTTGGCGATGAGGCTGTTATCACTTTGGAGGAAACATTAGAAACGCTGACTGGAAATGTAACCAAGATACAGGAAATGGAAGAGGTGCTGACAGGAGGTCGTCTGGTACGTTATGTTACAGTTGAAGTGGAAAATCCGGGGGGATTGAGTACCTCTACTGTGGCAACTGTTGCAGTAAATGGGATCGTTGGTGCGGCAGAGGCGACATTTGAGGCAACCGTAGAGCGAGAACTTGTTTATCAGTTGAACGAGGGTGTGACCATTGAAAATCTCTCTGTTTCAGAAGGAGATGCCATTTGTGAGGGACAGAGCATTTTCACTATGACAGTAGAATCTGTAGAAGAGATTTTGGGAAAATATCAAGATAGTATGGAAGAACAACAGGATAATGTAGATCAGGCAAAAAACAGTCTTGATACAACATCTGATAAATTGGAAGATTATGTCATTACTGCTCCAATTTCAGGAAAAGTGATACAAAAAAATACAAAAGTAGGTGATAATGCCAAATCAGACAGCAGCAATGCCATGGCATTGATCTATGATCTCTCTTCCTTGACGTTTAGTATGTCTGTTGATGAGACAGAGGTGTCAGATGTTGAGGTGGGGCAGGAAGTACAGGTAACTGCGGACGCATTTCCGGAAGAGGTGTTTACAGGTATTGTAACAAATGTAAGCCTGAAAAGTACATCTTCTCAGGGAGTGACAAATTATCCGGTGACTGTTTTGATCGAGGATACAAAAAACCTGCTTCCGGGCATGAATGTAGATGGAGAGATTATCATAGATTCTGCAACAGATGTTGTTATGATCCCTTCTGGAGCATTGCAGAGAGGAAACCGTGTTTATGTGAAAGATGATAGTGTGACAGAGAAACAGGAAGGTGCTCCAGCAGCAGGTTTTCGTACTGTAGAAGTAGAGACCGGTTTGATCAGTAATGATTATGTGGAAATTTTAAGCGGGATCGAAGAAGGCGATGAAGTATATGTCGCAGAAGAAGCATCTTCTATGGGAGCAATGAGCTTTATGACTCCTAATATGGGAGCAATGCCCGGAGGAGGGCAGATGGGAAGAGGTTCCGGTGGTGACCATGGAGAAGGAAACCGTCCTTAAAAGTAAGAATGAGACTGGATGAAAAGGTTGTTACAGAAAGAGGGGAGAGACGATGACAGTAGAAGAACCTTTGATTGATTTACGCCACATTAGTAAGGTGTACACATTGGGTGGAGAAGAAGTGAGGGCAAATGATGATATTTCTATTTCAGTTGCCCATGGAGAATTTCTGGCGATTGTTGGAAAAAGTGGAAGTGGGAAATCCACATTGATGAATATTATTGGGGCTCTTGATGTTCCAACAGAAGGAGAATATTATCTGGGTGGCGAGGACGTGACACAGATGAGAGACGATCAACTAGCCGAGATCAGGAATAAGATGATCGGTTTTATTTTTCAGCAATATAATCTGCTTCCCAAATTAAATATTTTAGAGAATGTAGAGCTTCCACTTCTTTATGCCGGATTTTCTAAAACAGAGCGAAGGGAAAGGGCGATGCTTTCTTTAAAACGTGTAGGGTTGGAAGAAAAATGGAAAAATATGCCGAATCAGCTCTCAGGTGGACAGCAGCAGAGGGTTTCCATTGCCAGAGCTTTGGCAGGTACTCCCTCTTTGATCTTAGCAGACGAACCTACAGGAGCATTGGATTCTAAGACGGGGCGGGAAGTACTTGGATTTTTAAAGACACTGAATGAAGAAGGAAACACCATCGTTATGATCACACATGACAATTCCATTGCATTGCAGGCAAAACGAGTGGTGAGGATCATTGATGGAAAAGTAAATTTTGATGGAGATGTAAAAGAGTATGCTGCAATCCTTTAGTTTGGCTTTAAAAAGTATACGGGGCAATAAGATGCGGTCATTTTTGACGATGCTGGGTATCATCATTGGTGTGGCAGCCGTGATTATTCTGATTGCTTTGGTAAATGGATATATGTCTTACATGACGGAAAGTTTTGCCAGTATGGGAACGAACAGAATCACGGTGAATGTGACAAATCTCAGCAGCCGATCCGTCAGCGCCGATGAAATGTATGGATTCTATGAAGAGAATAAAGAAGATTTTGATCAGATGTCACCAGTTTTGAATGTAGGAGGAATCGTAAAGAATAGTAAGGATTCTATGTCTTCTACTTCGATTACCGGAGTGGGTGAGGGATATTTGGATATTCTGGATTATGAGATGGAAAGCGGAAGATTCATCCAGTATTCGGATCTGATCGGATATCAGAGAGTGTGTGTGATAGGGTATTATCCAGCAGTGGAGTTGTGGGGAAGCAGCAGTCAGGCGCTCGGTCAGACGATAAAACTGAATGGTCAGCCCTATACAGTGGTTGGTGTTGTAGAACGGCAGGACAGTGAAAACTGGGAAGATGGAGGAAGTGATGATTTTGTTTATCTTCCCTATACGACCGCAACAAAGCTGAGTCAAAATAGTAATATCAGCAACTACACATTAACGGTAAAAGATGTCAATCAGGCGACACAGGCGAAGAATGTGATCGAGGAATATCTGTTTACAATATTTAAGACAGAAGATCTGTATCGGGTTACGGCAATGAGTGAGATGTTAGAAGAATTAAATTCCATGATTGCTATGATGTCTGCGGCATTAGGCGGGATCGCAGGGATTTCCCTTTTGGTCGCTGGCGTGGGAGTTATGAATATTATGTTAGTGTCTGTGACAGAAAGAACAAGAGAAATTGGTATTAGAAAATCT
>CAJMNU010000174.1 GCA_905214855.1 uncultured bacterium
CCTCCAATATTTTCCATCCCTGTGCATCTGCTGTAAAATTCAATATCAAATTGTCCTTTACAAACAGTCTTTCTGCCGTTCTTTTCAGCCCCTGTATGATCTCCTCACTCTTCTCCTCAAAGTTTTTAACCCAATCTTCCACATAACGATAAAAGCCGATCCCAGCAGTCATATCTCCAAAATAGGCAGTCGGAGAAAAATAAGAAGTTGCCCTTGCTACAGCCAAAGAATGACCGGAACTGCTGATTTTCATCTGCATTCTGGATTTTACTTCAGAAAGGATCTCTTCCAAACGTTTTTTATCATCCAAATGAGAATTCAAGAGAATTTCACGGATCATGTCCACACCAAATCCGATCTTATCATATAAAACACGGATCCTTGAAGAAAGAACACCTGTAAAGCTTCCTGGTTTTCTCAGATTGACATAGGAATCCACCCCAATATTCAAGCCACCACTATTTAAATGGATCTCACTGGACAGATCTCCATATGTGTATCTGTCTGTATCTACATAACCCAAAACAGATTTCAAAAGTCCCAGATATGGAAGATCTTCTACTGGGATCTTGTCAGTGTAAAACATTACATTTAAATATCCAATTCCTGAAGTAAACAGTTCATGATGGATCACCTTCACATCTGCTGCCTGTTTTTCCTCAAAGTACAATTTTTCTGCTTCTTTTCCAATCTCCTCACGTTTTAACATTGGAATTTTTAACAAATCTTCTTTTGGAGATGGTGTCTCCTGATATTCTTTTAATTCTTTGGTCTGTTTGATCAGGGCAAGGATTTCCTCTTTGCTAAGAGTTTTCTTATACTCTTCCAGTTTCTTTTCCAGAGCCAGATCTTTTTTGGCTGTCAGATTTTTTTCTGGAGTCACCAAAATTACTGCCTCAAACGGATTATCCAAAAGATAACTGCGGATCAGATCCTCAAAATATCCCTTAGAAATCTCTTCTTTTAAGTCATTAAATGTTTGCTGGTATTCCAAATGCATCATTGGATCTCCATCATACAGCCAGCTATCCATACATTGCAGTCCATACATAAGACCTTTTGGTGCAGAACCATAGTCTGCTTCACGGTAACGGAATTCATAAAAATTCATTCCAGCCATCAAGCTCTTCTGATTGATTCCTTCATCAGCCAGAGTTTTTAATGTATCTTTCACAATTTTTATAAATTCATCTTTCTGAGAGGCATCTGCTCCTTTTGCGATCACGGAAAAATATGGCTGTAAAATTCCATTTTCATATCCTCCCATGATATCACTTCCAATTCCAGCTTTTAAAAGCGCTTCTTTGAGTGGTGCACCTGGTACATTCAACAAAGCATACTCTAAAATCTGAAATGCCACATATAATTTAGGATCTAAATCTGTGCCTACTACGGTATTGATTGACAGATAGGTTGCTTTTTCCTCTGATTCATCTTCCAGAATAGAATAATGATACTCTCTCTCTATCGGCTCTGAAAATGGTTTTTGCATTCTGATCTTGGAATCGATCTCTTTTCTTTCATATTTCCCCAAATATTGCTCATCCAGCCATTTCAGTTTTTCTTCCATATCCATATCGCCATACAAATAAATATAGCTGTTTGATGGATGATAATATTTATGATAAAAATCCAAATATTCCTCATAGGTCAGATCTGTGATATAATCTGGATCTCCACCCGATTCCCATCCATAGCAATTATCTGGAAATAGTGTCTGGCTGATCACACGATCTAAGACACTCTCTGGAGAAGAAAATGCCCCTTTCATCTCGTTATAGACTACTCCATTATAAGTTACTGGAGCGTCTTCATTTTCCAATTCATAGTGCCAACCTTCCTGCATAAAAATCTTTTTTTCTCTCAAAATATTTGGATGGAACACGGCATCCAAATAAACATCCATCAGATTCTGGAAATCTTTATCATTACAGCTCGCTATAGGATACATAGTTTTGTCTGGGTATGTCATCGCATTCAAGAAGGTATTCAAAGAACCTTTGACCAACTCTACAAAGGGATCTTTGACCGGAAATTTTTCAGATCCACATAATACTGTATGTTCCAAAATATGCGCTACACCTGTACTGTCTGTTGGAGGAGTACGAAAAGCAATAGAAAATACTTTATTATTATCATCATTCATCAAAGCAAAAATCTTTGCCCCTGTCTTTTCATGTTCAAGAACTACTCCTGTAGAATTTAATTCTTCTAAAAATTTTTCTGAAAGGATATGATATCCTTTCACCTGATCTAACCTCTTCATTCTATTCTCCCTTTGCCTTTTATATATTTCCAAATAATTTATCTTTGAATATCGCCAGAGCTTCTCTCACACAAAAATGTACAAACAAAACCGGATTTGAAGTAGCCTTGATTCCATAAATTTCTAAAAATCCCATTTTTTGTGCCAGCTGCTTTGCCCTAAAGATATGAAAATCATTACTGAGTACCGCCACACGAAGTGGTTTGTCCTTTTTGTGTTTTTTCAATTTCTCTGCTCTTTTGATGATTGTTTTACTGTACTCTATATTTTCCTTTGTATTGGTAGAAAATTCTTCTTTGAGCATCTTTTCCTCAGGAATTCCATTATATTGCAAATACTCATACATTGCTTTTGCTTCTGTCACAGCTTCTCCCTTTCCTTTTCCTCCAGAAAGGACAAATACTGTATTGGGATTATCCTCTGCATAAAGCAGCACCTGATCCAAACGTCTTTTTAAAGAATCGCTGATCGTCTCATTTCTCACCTGTGTCCCAAGCACGATTACATAATCCATATCTGGCTCTGCCTTACCTGATGCATTCGTAAAGATCAAGATCTCAATCGCTGCCGTCACAACAATCCCTGTCAATACTGTTGTCATAATCGACACAGGAATCCAGAGTGGGATTTTTTTACTATGATGTATATAATATTCTGTCCCAAAAGCCAAAAAAGCAAACATCCCTGCTGCCACAAGCCAAATCCACGATAAAGAAGTAGCGACCCCGGAATAAATTAAAATCACAATATAATAAATCAAACAGCCTGCCGCTGCCAGATAAAAAATCCAGGACATATCCGTTTCCTCCTTTTCCTGACACTGCCTGTCCATAACTTACATTCCGTACGCCTGCAAGCAATCTGCTTTTTATCGCAAAAAGGCTGCCGCTTTTTAAGGCAGACAGCCAGTTTTTTATGACTCCGTCTCAGAACGGCGCAGTATATCATATTCTTTTAATTCTATTCCCAAATCCACATACAAAATCTGTCTTGGATGCGGTGCACTCTCCACTGCATTGCCCTCTTCATCATAGATCCCTTTTACGCACAATTCAATATTAGAACCATCTGGGCGCATCAACTCAATCGTCTCTCCAACAGAAAATTTATTTTTCTGCTCAATCCGCCCAAAGCCTCTCTCATCTATCTCATGAATAGTCCCCAGATAAGTATAATCTTTGCGATAGGTATTATTATCGTAAATCTGTGCATCACTTCCCGGTTTTCCAAAATAAAATCCTGTTGTAAACTCACGGTTTGTACACTTCGCAATCTCTTCTCTATACCAAGAAAGTCTGGACTGATATTTCTTTGGGTCTTCCTGATAGTCATCAATTGC
>CAJMNU010000175.1 GCA_905214855.1 uncultured bacterium
AACAAATACTACTTGCTGTGCTTAGAAGTGTTGTATTTGTGATCCGTCAGATTGTTGGGTTGTTTCATTTTGGAGAGAAGAAAGAACCAGAGGTGTTGTTTGATGAGACAATGGGCAATGGGGGGATACCAGATTTAGGTCCAATAGAAAGCACATGGATCACTAGATTATTAGATTTCCTTATGGAAGTGATAGGATATGTACTTCTTGCTGCATTACTATGGTATTTATTGCGGATATTCTATCAGAGACTTTGCAGACTGTTTCGTCCAAGAGTTTTTGATGATGATGAAAAAGTATTTTTGACGCCTCAAGTGAGTAGAAAAATCTTGTCTGGAAGGGGCAGAAAGCAAAAAGAAAGACAGCTTTGGAGTGATTTTTCCTATAATGGGAGAATGAGAAAAACTTATATGAAGATAATTCGAAAATATAATGGAGAGAGAAAAAAGATACCCTTATCAGCTTCACCAAAAGAAATTGAATGTCTGGTGGGTGCAGAGAAAAAGGTGCTTCTTCATCATTTGTATGAAAAAGCACGTTATAGTAAAAATGGATGCGATAAAAATGACTGGTTGGAGTTTGAGGAAAAACTAAAGGAAAACAGGTTGAAAAAGGAGATAAATCTATGAAGTTTATAAAGTATTTATAAAAATTTATAGAGTTTATACATCAGTTCTAAATAACAGGAAAACAAAAGAGGCAACGCATTGGGAAAGAGAAAATATGCGAGTGGCAGAAATGGTATAGGGGAAGAAAGGCAAAGGAAAGTAAAATGGAACAGGGGTGTTATTTGACAGAGGACGAGATTAGGGAGAAAAGAAAAGTGATGGAAGCTGCTGTTGAGGCAGGGCATATTTTGCTGGAGAGTGGGGCAGAAATTTTTCGTGTGGAGGAAACTATTGAGAGAATGTGCAGCTATTATGGTGTGGAATCAGAAAATGCATTTGTATTGAGCAATGGTATCTTTGCTACTGCGGGAAATGAAAGAGAACAATATTATGCCAAAGTACAGCATATTCCGGTGAGTGGGGCAAGGTTGAACCGAGTGGCAGCAGTCAATCAGCTTTCAAGGGAGATTGAAGAAGGGCGTTATAATATTGATGAAGTGCAGGAGCGATTGAAAGAAATTAGGGAAATGTCAGGAAAAACAAAACAGATGCAGATCTTGGCATCAGCAGTGGGCAGTGCGGCATTTTGTTATCTTTTTGGAGGAGATCTAAGAGATAGTGCATCCGCATTTGTATCTGGAATTGTGTTGTATATTTTTATTTTATCCTGTGGAAGATCCCTCTCCAAAATTATTTTAAATATTGTTGGAGGAGCAATGGTTACATTGATATCTGTTTTGATGTATGAAATTGGAGTGGGAGAACATTTGAACCAGATGATAATAGGGTCTATTATTCCCCTGATGCCAGGAGTATCGTTTACAAACGCCATTCGTGACATTGCAGATGGAGATTATATTGCAGGTTTTGTTAGAATGTTGGATGCGATTTTGGTTTTTTTGTGTATTGCAATGGGAGTTGGTCTTATTATAACTGGATATCATAGACTTTCAATATAGCAGAAATAGAAGAACATAAAAAGAAGAATATAAAAAGAAGATTATAAAAATAAGAGAAGAATGCAAAGAAGATTAGAAAGAAAATCAGAAAGAAAAACGGAAAGGATACTTGGGATAACGAAATGAGCGGTTTATTGGCGGGAGGGCTGATGAGTCAGACCATAGCAGCTATGATTGGAACAGTGGCATTTTCACTTCTGTTTGGAGTTCCCAGACATTTTTATGTGTACTGTGGTGCAATAGGAGGAATCGGATGGATTGTCTATGCATGTACGGTTACTTGGGCAGATGCGCCAGCTGCGTCTTATTTTGCGACCTGTATGGTTGTTTTGCTGTCACGTCTATGTGCGGTTCGGGAGAGATGCCCAGTTACAATTTTTTTGATATCAGGCATCTTCCCTTTAGTGCCGGGAGCAGGGATTTACTGGACTTCATATTATATTGTGATGAATGAGCTTTCTGCTGCATTGGATAGTGGATTTATGGCAATGAAAGTGGCAGTGGCAATTGTTCTTGGAATTATATCAGTTTTTGAAATTCCGCAGAAATGGTTTGGCATTGTCAGAAAGAAGAAAAAATAGTTTTGATAAAAAATGGAAAAATCGAGAAAATAGAGGAAATAGAGGAAAAATGATGACAGAATGGCTAGTAAAAGTTTTTGTAAAAGATTATGACAAAATAGAGGACAGTAAGGTGAGAACGAGATATGGAGTCCTGTCAAGTATGGTTGGTATTGTGTGCAATCTGTTCCTCTTTTTGATGAAAATAGCACTTGGGATAGCAATCCACAGTATTTCTGTTATGGCAGATGCATTTAATAACTTGTCAGATGCAGCTTCTTCCATTATAGGATTTGTGGGAGTAAAGATGGCAGAAAAACCGGCAGATGAAGATCATCCATTTGGACATGGACGTATTGAATATATATCTGCGTTTATTGTAGCATTTTTGGTTATTCAGGTCGGTTTTTCTCTGTTTCAGATCTCAATAGGGAAAATCAGGAATCCAGAAGAGATGACGTTTCAGCTCTATTCGGTTCTTTTTCTTTTGATGTCTGTGGGAGTGAAATTATGGCTGTGTCTGTTTAACCGAAAATTGGGAAAGCGGATTCAGTCTACAGTGATGCTTGCAACTTCTGCGGATTCACTTGGAGATGTGGTCACAACATTGTCCACAGTCATTTCTTTGTTGATCCTTGGCATTTTCGGAGTCAATATTGATGGTTGGATTGGTTTGATCGTTTCTGTAGCTGTTATGTGGGCTGGATTTAATATTGCAAAAGATACACTGGCACCTTTGATCGGTGAAGCGATCGATCCAGCAGTATATAAGAAAATTACGGATTTTGTGGAAAGCTATGATGGGATCTTGGGCAGTCATGATCTGATCGTACATAATTATGGACCTTCTAAAAGTATGGCATCTATCCATGCAGAGGTGGCAAATGATGTCCCAATTGAGAAATCTCATGAGATTATTGATAGAGTTGAGCGGGACGCAGCCAAAGTCCTTGGGGTTTTTCTTGTAATCCATATGGATCCTGTGGAACAGAAGAATGAACGTGTGGCAGCAATGAAGGAAATGGTAAAGAATATAATTCAAGAGATTGATTCCAGACTTTCTATGCATGATTTCCGTGTGGTAATGGGAAAAGAAAGAAACAATCTGATCTTTGATCTGGTAGTTCCAAGAGAATATGGAGAAGATGTAAAAGAAGCAGTCAGAAAGAAAATTATAGAAGAAGTAAAAAAAGAGAATTCCAGTTGCTATTGTGTGATCCATATAGAAAACAGTTATTGTTCAGAGTAAAAGATTTCTATCTTGCCATCTGTATTATCTGTGAAGTGATGATACATAAATTGAATGATGATACGTAAATTGAAAAATAAGAAAAAATAAAATTGAAAAACATTATTGACAAAAATGAAATGATGTTGTAGAATAAATACCGTTGTGTGATTGGGCTATCGCCAAATGGTAAGGCAACGGACTCTGACTCCGTCATTTTCAAG
>CAJMNU010000176.1 GCA_905214855.1 uncultured bacterium
AGAGAACAGACGCAAAAATGCTGTGATTTCCTACAGTGATGAAGACTACCGTATTTTGCAGAGGATTGTTCAGGCAGAGGCAGGAAACTGTGATGCAAAAGGAAAGATCCTGGTGGCAAATGTAGTCATCAATCGAGTAAAAAGCAAAAAATTTCCTAGCACAATAAAAGGTGTTGTCTATGCACCAAGACAATTTTCACCAGTCGGCAATGGCAGCATCAACAGAGTGAAGGTGACAAATGAGACGGTTGATTGTGTAAATCGGGCATTAGCTGGAGAAGATTATTCTCAAGGAGCATTGTATTTTATGAACCGCAGCCGTTCAAAAGGATCGAATGTAAGCTGGTTTGACAGCAGATTACAATATTTATTTTATCATGGAGGACATGAATTTTTCAGGTAAGATACTTGTCTCACTGCTATGTTTGGAGTATAATAGATACAACATCCAGATATGTAATGCGCTATGGCTGTCTTGGCAGCCGGCAGTATCTGCATATACTACGACAATGCAAAAGGAGAGAAAAGTATGATTTTTGATTCAGCAAAAAACCTGGATTTTTACAGAAATCTGGGAGTAGAAGGACGTTATGCAAAGGCAGTTGATTTCCTGAAGAATACAGACCTGAAAGCTCTGGCTGTAGGAAAATATGAGATCGATGGAAAGAATGTCTATGCAAATGTAGTAGAGTATGAGACTATTCCGTGGGAAGATGCAAAGTTTGAGGCACATGAGCATTATACAGATATCCAGTATGTGATCACAGGTTCTGAGATCATGACCTATGCACCACTGGATGCAATGACTGTGAAGACTCCATACAATCCAGATAAGGATGTTGTGTTCTTTACAAATGATGTAAAGGGAATCCAGTTTGTTGCGAAAGATGGAGAGTATCTGATCTTTAATCCATGGGATGCTCATAAACCAAAGGCAATGAATGGCAGTCCGGCTCCGATCAAGAAAGTTATTGTAAAGATCAAAGAAGATTAAACCAGAACATTACTTTGATATATTAAGATATGTAAAAAATCTACGAGGCTGGCAGATATGTAGTTTCTGTCAGCCTTTTGTAGTTGTGGAGAGGTCATATGAGAAAAAAATATATATTTTTTGATCTGGATGGAACATTAACAAATCCTAAAGAGGGAATTACGAAATCAGTGCAGTATGCATTGAAGTCTTTTGGGATAGAGGAAGAGGATCTGGATAAATTGGAGCCATATATTGGACCTCCTTTGTATGTTGGTTTTATGGAAAATCATGGGTTTAAACAAGAAGATGCAGAGAATGCTGTGTGGAAGTACAGGGAATATTTTGAAAAACAGGGGATTTGGGAAAATGAACGTTATGATGGAATCTTAGAACTGTTAAAAGAATTAAAGGGACAGGGAAAGACACTTGTGATGGCTACATCCAAACCTGAGAATTTTGCAAAGATGATCGCAGAGCATTTTGGGATGAAACCTTATTTTACAGTGATTGCTGGAAGCATTTATGAAGGTGGCAGAACGAATAAAGCAGAGGTGATCCAGTATGCATTAGAGCTAGCTGGTATTACAGATTTGAACGATGTTGTTATGGTAGGCGACAGAAAACATGATATAGAGGGGGCAAAAACTTGCGGTATAGATTCTGTTGGTGTTCTTTATGGGTTTGGAAATCGTGAGGAACTGGAAAGAGCCGGAGCAGATTGGATCGTGGAGACTGTAGATGAGTTACGGGAACTTTTAAAAAACTAGGTTGTGGGACAAGGGCAAAAAGACCCATATGTGAGTGTGTGCAGAGGCAGCACATATTTCACATGTGGGTCTTTGGTGTGTTTTAGTAGGTTTTATATAATATTACTATTTCCGATATAAATATTTTGGCAGTCCATCTTCCATTTCACGTTTGGGTTCGCCTTGGATCAAAGGAGAGGCATACTGGATAAATTCTTCACTTAAATCAGTGCCATGATTGGTGATCCAGGATAAAGGAACAGGTTTTTCTTGATTACAGATGAGATTGACATCCTGTGTATTGCAGGAGAGGTGATAATTTCCATCTTTATATTCTCTTTGGAAAGAAACCATACATCCTGTTTCACCCTGAAGCGCTGCGGTGATGCCATAAGAACCTGCCATAACAGCTTCTTCGATATCTGTCTGGGAGGCAAGTATACCGCTGCAGCGCTGGCTTACATTCAGTTCAACGGAGCGTACTTTGACTTTGAGACGTTCTTTGACAATGTTTTCCAAAACTTTTCCACATCCGGTAAGCATTTTGTGACCAAATGTGTCAAGTTGGGATTCGCTTCCATATTCGCAGATAAAACGTCCGTCTGCATCATGGATTCCTTCTGAGACACAGACAATAAGAGAGGAACGCTGTTCAAATGCTTTTTCCAGATCACAGCAAAATTGATCAACAGAAAAAGGTGCTTCTGGCAGATAGATAAGAACTGGGTTGTCTTTAGGATCTTTTCTTGCAAGAACACTGGCTGCGGTTAGCCATCCCGCATGGCGACCCATTAATTCTATGATTGTGACAGATTTTTGCTGATATACAGAAGCATCAAGAGCAATCTCTCTGACAGTGGTTGCTACATATTTAGCAGCACTTCCATATCCGGGAGTGTGATCTGTAAGGATCAGATCATTGTCGATTGTTTTAGGGATTCCAATAAAACGGATATCGATCTGGTGCAGAGCAGCATAGCGGGAGAGCTTGCTGACCGTATCCATAGAGTCATTGCCTCCGATATAGAAAAAAGCACCAATGTTTAATTCAGAAAATTTTTCAAAAATAGTGGGATAGAAAGAGGAGTTCAGATCCTCTGGAAGTTTAAAACGACAGGAACCAAGGTAAGCTGCCGGTGTGTTTTTTAAAAGTTCCAGATCATCTTTGGTGAGTTCATGGGATAAATCCATGTATTTCCCTTGCAGGAATCCTTCGATCCCATGGATCATTCCATAGATGGTGTCGATCTCCTGCGGATGGCAAAGCCCTTCTTTGATGATGCCGTACAGGCTGGCATTGATCACGGCTGTCGGACCGCCTGATTGTCCGACTAAAATATTCTTTTTCGTCATTCGTTTATCCTTTCTCACATAAATGGATGCGGGAAAATCTGGTGATTTTCCTGTGCAGAATCCAGCTTTGTTATAATGTTACAAATTTTATTGTATCGTACAAGAAAAAGGAATGCAAGAGCCTTTCTGATTTGGCATTATTTTCGTCATAATGGATACCAATTTAGAAAAAAAGTGAAAAAAAAAGGAAATAGACTTGAAATTTTTGTTAAAAAATTATACAATTAAAATCGGCAGAAATTTGGAATTCCTATATGAAGAGAAATGGAAAATCTATTTCTTTTCATACAAATTATTACAAAATGGAGGACTGCAAAATGAGTAATTCAGCACAAACATCAGCAAGCAGCAGAATCAAAGCACTGCTTGATGAGAACAGTTTTGTTGAAGTTGGTGGCTATGTGACAGCCAGAAATACAAACTTCAACATGACAGCACAGGAAACACCTGCTGACGGTGTTGTTACCGGTTATGGTACAATTGAGGGCAGCCTTG
>CAJMNU010000177.1 GCA_905214855.1 uncultured bacterium
CAACTAAAGAATGTCCTACTGCATCTGAAAATGCAGCTTTTTCTCTCCAAAGAATCTCATCCGGCAGATAACCACCCTGTTCAAACGCATGACGGAGCAGATATTTTCCTTTTCCGTAAGTGTTAAGCTTTAATCCCGGATCTGCCGCCATCACATATTTTACAAAGTCCAAATCACCAAATGGCACTCTTGCTTCCAAAGAGTTTACAGAAATACATCGGTCTGCACGAAGTACATCATACATATGTAATTCTCGGATCCTTTTTTTTGATTCTGTCTGAAATGCTTCCGCATTTGGTGCAAAATCGGTATATTTATAGCCAAATAATTCATCGGAAATTTCTCCGGTAAGCAGTACACGAATGTCTGTCTGCTCATGAATGGCTTTACAGACCAGATACATGCCTATTGATGCACGTATGGTAGTAATATCATAAGTTCCCAGAATCCGGATTACTTCTTCCAATGTATCTATAACTTCCTCCGGTGTCATATAAACCTCTGTATGCTCACTGCCAATATACGCTGCTGTCTGTCTGGCATATTTTAAGTCAATGGCATCTTCCGTCATACCAATGGCAAAAGTACGGATGGGGTTAGAACTTTCTTTTGCCGCAATGGCACAGACAAGTGAAGAATCTAACCCTCCGGAGAGAAGAAATCCCACCTTGGCGTCTGCTACCAGACGTTTTTTTACTCCTGCTATGAGAAGATCATGGATTTTATGACATACTGTTTCCAGATTATCCTGGCATATATGCTCTGTTTTCGTGATATCGCAGTAACATATAAATTTTCCATTTTTATAAAAATATCCTGGCGGAAAGGGCATGATTTTGTCCGTTAGACCTACCAGATTTTTGGCTTCACTGGCAAACAGAATCACACCGTTTTCGTCATATCCATAATAGAGAGGACGTATTCCAATGGGATCTCTGGCAG
Source organism: uncultured bacterium (assembly GCA_905214855.1). Lineage (GTDB taxonomy): Bacteria > Bacillota > Clostridia > Lachnospirales > Lachnospiraceae > CAJMNU01. Next base: position 943 of record CAJMNU010000177.1, read on the forward strand.
CAATATATTCCCCTTTATCTCCATCGTAGAGAATCAAAGCAAATTCTGCATCCAGCATGGCAAACATATCTGTACCGTATTCCTTATACAGCGGCAAAAGAATTTCACAGTCCGAATCACTTACAAAAGAATAACAGCAGGACAATTCTTCTCTTATTTTCTCAAATCCGTAGATTTCCCCATTGCATACTACATAACTGCTGCCCAGCCGGAAAGGCTGCATCCCGGACGGTGTCAGTCCCATAATGGCCAGCCTGTGAAACCCAAGAAGACCATTTCCTGTATCAATGATTCGGCTGTCATCCGGACCTCTGGAAATGGTTTGATCAAAACCTTGTTTAAATTTATCTAAATCGGCTTCTTGACCGCAATATCCCATGATCGAACACATACATTTTACCTCCATTTTCAGGAACTGCTGTATGGCTCTCACTCTCCCATACTCGCTGTAAACAGTTCCCTGTACTTTCCTTTATTCTACATCCTGTAAAGCATCAAAGCCTTCCTCACCGGTTCTGATTTTTACAACATTTTCCACATCATAAACAAAAATCTTACCGTCTCCAATGGGACCTGTATAAAGAACTCTTTTCGCTGTTTCAATAATACTGCGGACCGGAACCTTGCTAACCACAATTTCCACCTGAATTTTTGGGAGCAGGTTTGCCTCAATCTGCACACCGCGATAGTACTCTGGTTTTCCTTTTTGTACTCCGCATCCAAGGACATGTGATACGGTCATACCTGTGATTCCCAAATCCATCATGGCTGCTTTTAAAGGCTCAAGTCTTGATTCTTTGCATACGATTTCCACTTTGGTAAATTTCGGGATACCATCTTCAAATGCAGGCACCTTTTTCACTGGTATTGCTTCTGCCACCGGCACATCCCCTGTAGTAAACACAGTATTGGTATCTACATCTTCGACAATAGTATCCGGCAACATGGAAAATCCGGCATAAGCGGTAAGCAGTCCGTGTTCTGAAACATCCAATCCTGCGATTTCATCTTCTGCTTTTGCACGAAGTCCGATGGTATGTTTAAGTGCTAAAAATACAACAGTGATGATCACCGCAACATAGACTGCTACTGAGAGAACACCTAATACCTGGATTCCCAGAAAATGTACACCGCCGCCATAAAACAGACCTGCTTCAGTAGTCACTCCTGTGGCAAAAAGCCCTGTCAAAATTGTACCAGTAGCGCCACAGACACAGTGAACAGAAACAGCCCCTACCGGATCATCAATTTTAGCAACCTTATCAAAAAATTCTACTGACAACACAATCAGAACACCACAGACAATACCAATGATGGCTGCCCCAACTGCATCCACAGCATCACAGCCAGCGGTGATTCCCACCAGACCAGCCAAAGCGGCATTGTAAGTCATAGAAACATCTGGTTTTTTGTAACGAATCCAGGTAAAGATCAACGTCACACAACAGGCAACAGCGGCTGCCATATTGGTATTAAAGAATACCCTTCCTGCTGTTTCAATGAGAGCATCGCTGTCCATTCCTACGGTGGAAGCTCCGTTAAAACCAAACCAGCAGAACCAGAGGATAAAGACACCTAGGGCTGCAAAGGTCAGATTATGTCCTAAAATCGCCTGTGGTTTACCATTTTTATCATATTTTCCAATACGTGGTCCTAAGATTTTTGCACCAATCAAAGCACAAATACCACCTACCATATGTACAGCTGTGGAGCCTGCAAAATCATGAAATCCCATCTGAGAAAGCCAGCCGCCTCCCCAGATCCAGTGACCGGAAACCGGATAGATCAGAAGAGAAATCGCTGCTGAATAAATACAGTAAGCACTGAATTTGGTTCTCTCTGCCATTGCCCCTGATACGATTGTAGCAGACGTTGCACAAAAGACTGTCTGGAAAATCACAAAAGCCCAAAGAGGAACACCGGAAGGAAGCACCTGGCTATAGTCTCCTCGAATCAGAGGATCAAAAGAACCGATGATTCCGGAACCGTTTCCAAACATCAATCCAAATCCAACCAGCCAGAAAGCCGGGGTTCCGATACAAAAATCCATCAGGTTTTTCATTAAAATATTTCCAGTATTTTTAGCTCTGGTAAATCCGGCTTCACACATGGAAAATCCGGCCTGCATAAAAAACACCAAGGCTGCACCAATTAATACCCAGATTGTATTTACAGAACTATACATAATAACCACTCCTCCCAAATTTCATTTTTATTTTACACTAAACAACAAATCTCCATAGGTTGGGAAAGGCCAGTATTTCTTTGCCGTAACGGTTTCTGCCTCATCACAGGCTATTCTTAATTCCTGCATTCTGGTTAATACAGTGTCCCTGAGGTCACAGGCCTGCTCTTCAATATCTCCCGTATCCTGAGTTTTTATCAGTGCATTTTCCAACGCATCTGTCTGAAATGCAATCTGATCTGTAAGTGAAGAAAGTCTCTTTATCAGGCTGTTTTCATACTGACACGCAAGCGTCTCATTTACACTCTTTTTTAAAGAAATTGTCTTTGCCAGTTCCATCACATAGGCTTCTACTGCCGGAATGATCTCTCTTTTCGCCATATCCACCATAGTATTTGCTTCTATTACAATGGTCTTGCAGTA
>CAJMNU010000178.1 GCA_905214855.1 uncultured bacterium
TTTTAATGACTCCAGTAAAAGAAAAAGCATTGGAGTATGGACTTACAGTATATCAGCCACAAAAAGTTAGGGATGAGAGCTTTTTACAGATTTTAAGAGATCTAGCTCCAGATGTGATCGTTGTTGTTGCATTTGGTCAGATCCTTCCAAAGACACTTTTGCAGATTCCTCCATATGGATGCGTTAATGTACATGCTTCCCTTCTTCCAATGTATCGTGGTGCAGCACCGATCAACTGGGTGATTATCAATGGAGAGAAAGAGACAGGAGTGACTACCATGCAGATGGATACTGGCGTTGATACCGGCGACATGTTGGAAAAGGTGGTAGTACAGATTGAGGAAAAGGAGACAGCAGGAAGTCTGTATGATAAACTTTGTGTATTGGGAGGGCAGATGATTCTTTCCACATTAAAGAAGATAGAAGAGGGAAGTATACAGCCTACTCCTCAGCAGGGAGAGACATGCTATGCTAAAATGCTGGATAAGGAGCTGGGAGATGTCAACTGGGAGAGTGATGCCGTTTCTATTGAGCGTCTGATCCGTGGTTTGAACCCTTGGCCAAGCGCCTATACAAAATATCAGGATAAGATGTTTAAAATCTGGGATGCGGATGTCACAGAAGAGGAATCTGAGGAAAAACCAGGTACAATTTGGAAAGTGACAAAAGATCAGATTTTTGTGCAGACTGGAAAAGGATCTTTGATCTTGAAAGAAGTACAATTACAAGGGAAAAAGAGAATGGATACTGCTGCGTTTTTACGTGGCTTTTCAGTTGAAGCAGGGAGCTGTTTTCAGAAAGGATGATGATAGATCATGTATTATGGATATGGATATCGTTATATTGATCCGACAATGATATTGATTTTAATTGGTGTTGTGATCTCTATGCTGGCATCTGCCAGAGTGAATGGAACATTTAGCAAATATAGCCGTGTGCGTTCAAAGACAGGAATGACAGGCGCAGAGGCAGCAAGAAGGCTTCTTCAGTCACAGGGGATTTATGATGTGACGGTGCAGCCAGTTTCCGGCAGATTGACGGATCACTATGATCCTCGCACCAAGACACTGAGGTTATCACAGGCAGTATATGATCAGACTTCTGTTGCCGCAATTGGGGTTGCCGCTCATGAGTGTGGTCATGCCATACAGGATTATAAAGAATATGTGCCATTAAAACTAAGAGGGGCAATTGTCCCAGTAGTAAACATTGGTCAGCAGATTTCTTGGCCTTTGATCCTGATCGGCATGTTGTTTGGCGGATTGGGATCTCCATTGGTGGAGATTGGAATTTTGTGTTTTTCTTTTGCTGTATTGTTCCAGCTTGTGACACTTCCAGTAGAGTTCAATGCATCTTCCAGAGCTTTAAAACTGTTGGATTCTACAGGGATTTTGGCAGAAGATGAGCTGGGCATGACAAGAAAGGTGCTGGGAGCAGCGGCAATGACCTATGTGGCAGGAGCAATTTCATCCATTCTTCAGCTTCTTAGATTGGTGATCTTATTTGGAGGAAGAAGAGACGATGACTAAATCAGTGTCAGAACGTGAGATTGTATTGGATATTTTGATGGAAGTGCTGGAAAAAGATTCTTTTATCCATATTGCCGTTAGGCAGGCTCTTTTAAAATACCAATACATGACAAAGCAGGAGAGGAGCTTTATTAGCAGAGTATCAGAAGGAACAGTAGAATATTTACTGCAGCTGGATGCTGTGATCGACCGCTATTCTAAAACTCCGGTAAAGAAAATGAAGCCTTTGATCAGAAATATCCTGCGCATGTCTGTGTATCAGCTTTTTTATATGGATCGTGTACCAGCATCTGCAGTCTGTAATGAGGCAGTAAAACTGGCACAAAAGAGAGGATTTCAGGGTCTGAAGGGCTTTGTCAATGGTGTATTGCGTACTGTGGTAAGAGAACGCAGCCAGATTTCTTTTGACAAAGATCTTTCTTTAAAGTATTCTATGCCGGAGTGGATTTGGAAAATGTGGGAGACTGATTATGGTCAGGAAGAGACAGAACATATGTTGCAGGCATTTTTGCAGAAACGCCCTTTGAGTGTTCGGTTTTTGTGTCAAAATGCATCAGAAAAAGAAATTTTAGAATCTCTTGATGCACAGAACATAGAGGCAAAACGTTCCACTTTATCAAAGGAAGTCTGGTTTTTGGAGGGAATAGATTCTCTGGAACAGACAGAAGCCTTTCAAAGAGGATATCTTCAGGTACAGGATGTCAGTTCTGCGTTAGTAGGACAATTTGCTGGATTAAAGGGAGATGAGATGGTTTTGGATCTCTGTGCAGCACCAGGGGGAAAAGCACTTCATATGGCAGAGATCCTGAAAGGTCAAGGACATGTGGAGGCAAGGGATGTCAGTGAAGAGAAAACGGCACTGATCGAACAAAATATAGATCGGATCGGATATAAAAATATTACATCCAAGGTTTGGGATGCAAGAGTATTGGATCAAGATATGGTCGAAAAGGCGGATGTCGTTTTAGCAGATCTTCCATGTTCTGGTCTTGGCATCATAGGAAGAAAGCCAGATATTAAATATCATGTTACTCCTGAAAAGCTGCATGAGCTAGCACTTCTTCAAAGAGAGATCCTTAGTGTAGCATGGCAATATGTAAAACCAGGCGGTAAATTGATTTATAGTACTTGTACGATAAATAAAGAAGAAAACGAACAAAACCGCAAATGGCTGTTAGACAATTATCCATTAGAACCAGTGTCATTAAGACCAGAAAGTGAGGAACTGGCAGTGGAATGTTCTTTGGAAGAGGGATATATCCAATTAAGACCGGGAATTCATCCAAGTGATGGATTTTTTATTGCGGTAATGAGAAGAAAGACAGAATAGCAAAAGCAGAGAAAAAGATAAGATTGAAGAGAAAGAATAGATGGGACAGAGGAACAGATGGAACAGACAATGGAAAAAAAAGATATCAAGTCACTGACATTGGAAGAATTAACAGCAGAGATGGCACTGATTGGTGAGAAATCTTTCCGTGCAGCACAGATTTATCAGTGGATGCACGAAAAGCTGGCAGATAGTTTTGAGGAAATGAGCAATTTACCAAAGACATTACGTGAGAAACTTGCCCAAAATTACAGTTATACCTGCCACCAGACTGTAGAGATGAAAGTATCACAGATTGATGGAACTAGAAAGTATCTTTTTGGTCTGTCAGACGGCAATTTGATCGAGAGTGTGCTGATGCGTTATGAACATGGTAATTCGGTGTGCATTTCTTCACAGGTCGGATGTCGCATGGGATGCCGTTTTTGTGCTTCTACACTGGATGGTCTGGAAAGAAATCTGACTGCATCAGAAATGCTGGATCAGATTTATCGCATTCAGAAGAGTCTGGGGGAGCGTGTCTCTAATGTAGTAGTGATGGGATCTGGAGAGCCAATGGATAATTATGACAATCTGATCCGTTTTATCCATCTGCTCAGTGATTCCCATGGACTTCATATAAGCCAGAGAAATATTACAGTTTCAACTTGTGGGATTGTTCCTAGAATGCGTCAGCTTGCACA
>CAJMNU010000179.1 GCA_905214855.1 uncultured bacterium
ATTTGTCAACAATTTTTTTATATTTTTTTGTAAGTTCTGTTTTTCTTGTTTTTTTCGTTATTTTCAGTAGTTACAAAAACTTCAAAAATTAATATGTACAACATCTGGCTATTATTGAAAGACATAAGATCCCTATTATAATAAGAACATTCCACATTCTCCGTATCCTATCTTCCAGAGTTATTTCTGTTTCCTGTTTTAATTTCAATGAGATAACCTTTTTCCCATTTATCTCTCTCTCCATATCTTCCTCCCTGTGATCTTCTCATTTTTCAATTACATAGTTTTATTTTTAAATCATATGTTAGCTATTGCCTGCATATTATCTAACGTTCTTTTCCATTTCGATTTTTACATAAAAACTAGATACCTACTTTCCCCTCTTACGATTACTATATGCAGGATTTCTGTCTTCTATTCTCTTTACAGCCTTTATCGTTTCCATTTTTCAGGTTCTTTATGATATCGCTCATTCATCCATTCTACAGCCTGATCAATTCCCTGTTTGGTAAAAGGAAATCTCATCCGTTCTTTTTTATCCTCTTCTGTCTGCTGATAATTCCATGGTTCTGACCAGATCACTGCTTCTATCTCATCTTTATCCTCCTCACTTATCTTGGCAAGACGAAACCTCATTCCTCTTTCGCTCCCGCAAAACACTTCTTTCTTTAAAAATGCAATGGAGATCATCCCTGTTAAATCAATCATATTATCCTTCTTTCTGATAATTAGAGCCAGTTAAAAATATCGTTCTTAAGTATAGCATTTTTTTTATTTTTTTCCATCATTTTATTTTCAAAATCTCACCAAATATTGTCGTAAACTATTCTTTATATAGTCAAACTCATTTCTTTATGATATGATACATCCCAGTACATTTACAAAGGAGTGTTTATAAAATGAAGTTTTTTGAAAAGCATCCTATGCTCATGATCGGCATAGGAGTTGTAGGAATTTCCCTTTCATCCATCTTCGTTAAGTATTCTCAAGCGCCATCTCTGGTCACTGCTACTTACCGAATGATCTGGACCATCCTCTTTATGACACCTGTTGTCTTTTCCAGCAAAGAATACAGTTCTGAATTAAAACGCACAGATAAGAAAACTTTAATACTCTGTGCTATCAGTGGTATTTTCCTTGCTTTGCATTTTACGCTTTGGTTTGATTCCCTAAATCATACTTCTGTTGCCAGTTCCACTACTATTGTTTGTACAGAAGTAATCTGGGTCGCTCTTGGTGGTTTTCTCTTTTTTAAACGCCGTCTTCATTCCAAAGAAGTCTTATGTATCGCTATAACGATCCTCGGAAGCACCTTAATTGCCTTTTCTGACTCTTCTTCTGGCGGTAATCACCTTTATGGCGATATTTTAGCGCTTTTAGCTGCTATTATGACTGCGGGCTATACCATTGTAGGCAGTAAAGTACGTATGTACACATCCACCACAATTTATACTTATATTGTATATCTCTTCTGTGGTATCTCTCTTCTGATCGCAACCATAGCATCCGGAATCCCTCTGGTTGGATATGGTGTTTCTGCGATCGTTGTAGGCTTACTTTTGAGTGTCTTCTCTACCATTTTAGGGCACAGTATCTTTAGCTGGTGTCTGAAATTCTTATCTCCCTCATTTGTATCTGCATCCAAACTTCTGGAACCTGTGGTAGCATCTGTTTTTGCTATTTTCCTGTTTTCAGAAATTCCTGCACTTTTACAAATCATTGGAGGTGCGATTATACTGATTGGCGTACTCTGGTACTCCTCTCTGGAAGAACAAAAACAATAAACAAAAGAAACAAGCTGATTTTATATAACAAACATATATCAAAATACCGTAATGTCTTGTATCTTCTTTCGAATGATCTTCTTTCGAATTCTACAAAACACTACGGTATTTTCTATTTGTATCAACTTCCCATCATATAAAGACAGTGGGAGGAATCCTGCAAAAAATATTTTTTAATTATAAACCCCTATTTACACTGCACCAATATTTGCTGCATATTCTTTACAGATCTGTAATCTCACTATGGAATTCCTGAAGAGACTTAACTCCAATTTTTCCCTCTTTCTGTACCGCCTGAATAGCTGCTACCATCGCTTTTGCAGCTGCCATGGTTGTCATGTATGGGATTCTGGATTTGATAGCTGCTTTACGAATATAACTATCGTCTGTAGCGCCCTTCTTTCCAACTGGTGTATTAACGATCAGCTGGATTTTATTGTTTGTGATCTTATCCAGAATATTTGGTCTTCCTTCATTGATCTTTGCAATCTTCTCAGCTGGGATTCCTGAAGATGTGATCAATTTATAACTTCCCTCTGTTGCCATGATCTTAAATCCGCAATCATGCAATCCCTTTGCCACTTCAACAACTTCATCCTTATCTCTGTCACCAACACTGATCAAAACAGTACCTGACAATGGAAGGATAGTCTTTGTTGCCTCCTGTGCCTTAAAGAATGCTTCACCAAAATCAGAAGCCATTCCAAGAACTTCTCCTGTAGAACGCATCTCAGGTCCTAAAACAGGATCCACTTCCTGGAACATATTGAACGGGAAGACAGCTTCTTTTACACCATAATGTGTAAACTTTTTCTCTTTAAGTGATGGAACAGGAGATGGATTTCCTGTCAGCTCAGAAGTCATGATCTCTGTTGCCAATTTTACCATCTTGATATTACATACTTTAGATACCAACGGTACTGTTCTGGATGCTCTTGGATTTGCTTCCAGTACATAAACAACACCATCTTCAATTGCATACTGCATATTCATCAAACCAACAACATGCATTTCTTTTGCTATTCTTGTAGTATAATCTTTGATAGTAGCTACCTGCTCTTTTGTCAGATTCATAGATGGAAGAATACAAGCAGAATCTCCAGAATGCACACCTGCCAACTCAATATGCTCCATAACAGCCGGAACAAACACATTCTCACCATCACTGATAGCATCTGCCTCACACTCTGTTGCATGATGGAGGAAACGATCAATCAAAATCGGACGATCTGGTGTTACACCTACAGCCTGACTCATATAGAAACGCATCGCCTCATCATCGTATACCACTTCCATTCCACGACCGCCAAGTACATAAGATGGGCGCACCATAACTGGATATCCAATTTCATTTGCAATATGAAGTGCATCCTCTACTGTAACTGCCATACCTGACTGCGGCATCGGAATTTCCAGTTTCTCCATCATAGCACGGAACAGATCACGATCTTCTGCCATATCAATCGTCTCTGGAGTTGTTCCCAAAATGTTCACTCCATTACGTTTCAGATCTGCAGCCAGATTCAACGGTGTCTGTCCTCCAAACTGAGCAATGACACCAACTGGTTTTTCTTTATGATAGATACTCAATACATCTTCCAGAGTCAATGGCTCAAAATACAACTTATCTGACGTATCGTAGTCTGTGGAAACTGTCTCAGGGTTACAGTTTACGATAATTGTCTCAAATCCCAATTCTTTCAGGGCTTTTGCTGCATGAACACAACAATAATCA
>CAJMNU010000180.1 GCA_905214855.1 uncultured bacterium
GATTTCTTTCCTCTGAGTGTAGAGTATGAAGAAAAGTTATATGCAGTAGGTAAAATTCCGGGAGGTTTCAACAAGAGAGAGGGAAAAGCCTCTGAGAATGCAATCCTGACTTCACGTGTGATTGACCGTCCGATGCGTCCATTGTTTCCAAAAGATTATCGCAATGATGTTACACTGAATAACTTGGTTATGTCTGTAGATCCACAGTGCAGTCCAGAGCTGACAGCAATGTTGGGTTCTGCAATCGCAACCTGTATTTCTGATATTCCGTTTGATGGACCATGTGCAACAACACAGGTAGGTATGATCGATGGTGAGTTTATCATCAATCCAACCGCAGCACAGAAACAGGTTTCTGATCTGGCTCTGACTGTAGCATCTACCAGAGAGAAAGTTATCATGATCGAGGCTGGTGCAAACGAAATCCCAGAAGAGACTATGATAGAAGCAATTTTTAAGGCACATGAAGTAAATCAGGAGATCATTCGTTTTATTGATGGTATTGTTGCTGAGTGCGGAAAAGAAAAACACACATATGAGAGCTGTGCCGTTCCACAGGAATTGTTTGATGCAATCAAAGAACTGGTTCCGGCAGAAGAGATGGAAGAAGCTGTCTTTACAGACGAGAAACAGAAAAGAGAAGAAAATATTAAAAATATTACAGAGCGTTTGGAAGAGGCATTTGCTGAAAAAGAAGATTGGCGGGCAATTTTGGGAGAAGCCATCTATCAGTATGAGAAAAAGACAGTTCGTAAGATGATCTTGAAAGACCACAAGCGTCCGGATGGAAGAAAGATCACAGAGATCCGTCCTTTGGCAGCAGAGGTTGATCTGCTTCCAAGAGTACATGGATCCGGTATGTTCACTCGTGGACAAACACAGATTTTGAATGCATGTACTTTAGCACCATTGTCTGAAGCTCAGAAACTGGATGGTTTGGATGAGAATGAGACTTCTAAGAGATATATGCATCACTATAACTTCCCGTCCTACTCTGTAGGTGAAACAAAACCAAGCAGAGGACCGGGGCGCCGTGAAATCGGACATGGAGCTTTAGCTGAGAGAGCGTTAGTGCCAGTACTTCCAAGTGAAGAGGAATTTCCATATGCGATCCGTACGGTATCTGAGACAATGGAATCCAATGGATCTACATCTCAGGCAAGTATTTGTGCTTCCACTTTATCTTTGATGGCTGCTGGTGTTCCAATTAAGTCTATGGTAGCAGGTATTTCCTGTGGTCTTGTGACAGGAGAAACAGATGATGATTATTTGGTATTGACAGATATTCAGGGCTTGGAAGATTTCTTTGGTGATATGGACTTTAAAGTAGGAGGAACTCACAAAGGAATCACAGCAATTCAGATGGATATTAAGATCCACGGATTGACTCGTCCGATTATTGAAGAGGCAATTGCAAGATGCCGTGAAGCAAGATTATATATCATGGATGAGATCATGGCTCCAGTGATCAGTGAACCTCGTAAGGAATTGTCTCCATATGCTCCAAAGATCAAACAGATCTCTATCGATCCACAGAAGATTGGTGATGTGGTAGGAAAACAGGGAAAAGTGATCAATAAGATCATTGAGGAGACTGGAGTTAAGATCGACATTACAGATGAAGGAAATGTGAGTGTTTGCGGTACAGATTCTGAGATGATCGAGAAGGCAATCCGTATTATCCAGAGTATTGTGACAGATCTGGAAGCTGGTATGGTGATGACAGGTAAAGTTGCAAGAATCATGAATTTTGGTGCTTTTGTAGAATTAGCTCCAAATAAGGATGGTATGATCCACATTTCTAAATTAGCAGACAAGAGAGTTGCAAAAGTAGAAGATGTAGTAAATATTGGAGATGAAGTAACTGTTAAGATCATTGAGATCGATAAGATGGGCAGAATCAATCTGAGTATGAGGCCAAGTGATCTGGCTGAAAAACCGGTAGAAAGCACAAACGAATAAAATTTGTATCTGTGTTTTAAGTGAAAATAAATTAAAGTATACAGAGGAGTATCCTGAACAAAGCAGTTTGGGGTACTTTTTTGTTCATAAAAAATTAACTTGCTTTCTGAAAAAAAATGTTTATAATGAAAAAGGGATTTATCCTCATAGATTTGATAAAATGAAGAGATGTTAAGGTTAAAAAATATTTGATCTTACTCTCATGAAAGAAAGGAGTAGCATTATGGAAGACCGAAGTTGCGGGCAGGAAGCAGATAACGGATATCCTCCTAGTAGGGCAGCAGAGTGTTTGCTTTGTTGTATGATGCAAAAAAGAGGTCAATTGCATCAAAAACGCAGTATGCATGTAGATAAAGTCATAATGCTGCTGCCGTAAAAAGAGAATATAGAATATTTCTGCTTCCAGATAATCAAAAAAATTGAATATTTGGAGGAAGAAGCGATGTTAGAAAATGAGATGAAATGGGAAGAACTGTTTGATTTTTTAGAGCAAAAACAGTACAGACAGTTAAAAGCAGCATTGATAGAATTAAATGAGGCAGATATCGCTGATTTTTTAGCAGAATTGGATGAAGAAAAAAAGCTGCTTGTTTTTCGTATGCTGCCAAAGGATCAGGCAGCAGATGTATTTGCTTTTTTGGAAGTGGAAGATCAACAGCATATCATCAATGGAATCAATGATAATGAGTTAAAACAGATCATAGAAGATCTGTATGTTGATGATGCGGTGGATATGCTGGAGGAGTTGCCTGCCATTGTTGTAAAAAGAATTTTGCAGAATATTACACCAGGGACAAGGGCTTTAATCAATCAATTTCTTCAATATCCAGAAAACAGCGCTGGAAGTATTATGACAGCAGAGTATGTGGGGCTTCGCAGCAGTATGACTGTTGAAGAGGCATTTGCCTATATCCGAAAAAATGGTGTAGACAAAGAAACGATTTATACTTGCTATGTTATGGATCCTAAACGTAAACTAGAGGGCGTTGTTACAGTGAAAGATCTTTTGATGCATCCTTATGAGACTATTATTGGTGATATTATGGATGTTCATGTGATCACAGCCATGACTACAGAGGATCAGGAGATCGTTGCAGATAAATTTAATAAATATGATCTGTTGTCCATGCCAGTTGTGGACAAAGAGGATCGCTTGGTAGGAATCGTGACTGTTGATGACATTGTGGATGTCATGGAGCAGGAAGCAACAGAAGACTTTGAAAAAATGGCAGCAATGACACCAAGTGAAAAGCCATATTTAAAGACCAGTGTATTTCAGCTTGCAAAAAACCGTATTGCATGGCTGCTCATCTTGATGATTAGCAGTATGCTGACAGGAGGGATTTTGGCAAAGTATGAAAATGCATTTTCTGTGATTCCGCTTTTGGTAACATTTATTCCAATGCTGACAGATACAGGGGGGAATGCCGGAAGTCAGAGCAGTACACTAATCATCCGTGGTATGGCAGTTGGTGAGATTGAGCCAAGAGATATTTTAAAGGTACTTTGGAAAGAATTAAGAGTAGGTACTATTGTAGGGGTTCT
>CAJMNU010000181.1 GCA_905214855.1 uncultured bacterium
AGTTATTCTGGTTCGTCTTGAGACATCCCCAGAAGATATCGAGGGTATGCATGCGGCTGAGGGTATTTTGACTGTTCGTGGTGGTATGACATCTCATGCAGCAGTAGTTGCCCGTGGTATGGGAACTTGCTGTGTATCTGGATGTGGTGAGATCAAGATCAATGAGGAAGAGAAGAAATTTGAACTTGGTGGATATACATTCGTAGAAGGAGATTACATTTCTCTGGACGGAAGTACAGGAAATATTTATAAAGGTGACATTAAGACAGTAGAGGCTTCTGTAAGCGGTAACTTTGGACGTATCATGGAGTGGGCAGATGAGTTTAGAACTCTTCAGGTTCGCACCAATGCAGATACACCAGCAGATACACTGAATGCAGTAAAACTGGGTGCTCAGGGTATTGGTCTGTGCCGTACAGAGCATATGTTCTTTGATCCGGAGAGAATTCCGAAGATCCGTAAGATGATTCTTTCTGAGACTGTTGAAGCAAGAGAGGCTGCTTTAAATGAACTTCTTCCATTCCAGAAAGCTGACTTTAAGGCGATGTATAAGGCTCTTGAGGGAAGACCAATGACAGTTCGTTATTTGGATCCGCCGCTGCATGAGTTTGTACCAACCAGCGAGGAAGATATCAAGGCTCTGGCTGAAGATATGGGTCTGACTGTTGAGAAGGTAAAAGCAACATGTGATGAGCTTCATGAGTTCAACCCAATGATGGGTCATCGTGGATGCCGTCTTGCTGTAACATATCCAGAGATCGCAAAGATGCAGACAAGAGCTGTTATGGAAGCTGCGATCGAAGTTAAGGAAGAGTGTGGTTATGATATCGTTCCAGAGATCATGATCCCATTAGTTGGCGAGAAGAAAGAGCTGAAATATGTTAAGGATGTTGTAGTAGAAGTTGCTGAGCAGGTTAAGGCAGAAAAGAATTCTGATATTGCATACCATATTGGTACTATGATCGAGATTCCTCGTGCTGCTCTTACAGCAGATGCAATCGCAGAAGAAGCAGAATTCTTCTCCTTCGGAACAAACGACCTGACACAGATGACATTTGGTTTCTCTCGTGATGATGCTGGTAAGTTCCTGGATGCATACTATAAGGCAAAGATTTACGAATCCGATCCATTTGCTAGACTGGATCAGACTGGTGTAGGTCAGCTGGTACAGATGGCTGTAGAAAAAGGACGTAAGACCAGACCTGACATCAAGTTAGGTATCTGTGGTGAGCATGGTGGAGATCCGTCTTCTGTAGAGTTCTGCCACAAAGTAGGTCTGACCTATGTATCCTGTTCTCCATTCCGTGTACCGATCGCACGTTTGGCAGCAGCACAGGCAGCTATCCATTTTCCAAAAGAGAAATAATAAGATTATATAGATGGTTATAAAATCGTCTTAGCCAGTAAGATGCAGGAGACGTTTTGATCGTAAGGGGGGTTCAGTGATTTTGCTGAATCCCTTTTTGTATAAACAGAAAAAGCTGCCAAATCAATCATCTTTGGGATATCGGCAGCATAGGAATAAAGATGTTGTAACAATTGAAGAGAGGAGTGGTGGTGTGGTAGAAAAAAGAGAGATGGATTTTCAGAGGTTAGAGGATGCGGCAAGTGGAAGAAAAAAAGCAGAATTTGTTTTGAAACATGCAAAGATCGTGAATGTATTTACAGAGGAAGTGGAAGAAGGAGATATTGCGATCCATGGTAATAGGATCGTAGGAATCGGTGAATATGATGGGGAAAAAGAGGTGGATCTTTGTGGTGCAGTGGTTTGTCCGGGACTGATTGATGGACATATCCATTTAGAAAGCTCTATGGTGACACCACGAGAATTTGAAAAGGCAGTTCTGCCTCATGGTACTACAGCAGTTGTGACAGATCCACATGAGATTGCGAATGTAGCAGGAACGGAAGGAATCCAGTATATGCTGTCAGAGACGGAAAACTTGTGTATGGATGTATTTTTTATGATGCCATCCTGTGTTCCGGCTACTGAGTTAGATGAGTCTGGCGCAAAACTTCTTGCACAGGATTTGGAATATTTTTATCAGAATCCAAGAGTGTTAGGGTTGGCTGAGGTGATGGATGCAGGAAGTGTGATCTGTGCAGAAAAATCTACAATGGATAAGTTAGAACAGGCAAGAAACTGGGAGAAACGTATCGATGGTCATGCACCATTTTTATCAGGGAAAGAGTTAAATGCCTATGTGACAGCTGGGGTTCGATCAGACCATGAGTGTTCTTGTGAGGCAGAGGCAATGGAAAAGATGAGACGTGGGCAGTGGATCATGATTCGTGAGGGAACAGCAGCACATAATCTGGAGGCATTGATGGGACTGTTTCAAGCCCCATACTGTGATCGAGCTATGCTTGTGACAGATGATAAGCATCCTAACGATCTGCTTCATTTAGGACATATTGATGCGATCATCAAGAAGGCTGTTCATCTGGGAGCAGATCCGATTAAGGCAGTGAAGATGGGAAGTTTTCATGCAGCACAATATTTTGAACTTTTTGATAGAGGTGCAGTAGCTCCGGGATATCGGGCTGATCTTGTGATAGTATCTGATTTAGAAAATTTTGAGATCCGTGGTGTATATAAGGATGGAAGATTAGCAGCAGAAAATGGGCATGTATTAGAAGAAAGGAAATCTGTTTTGTTCAGTGAAGAGGAAAGAAAACGGGTGATGGATTCTTTCCATATGCCTGAATTAACAGAAGAAATGCTGCATTTTCCTATAAGAGGGTCTTTGGTAAGAACAATATCGTTGATACCACATGAACTTTTGACAAAAGAAGAGTATGTAAAGATTACATCTAAAGAAGGAGAGAATTACGAGGGAGATCCGAAACAGGATGTGGTCAAACTGGCAGTGGCGGAACGTCATAAGAATACAGGGCATATTGGAATTGGTTTTTTAAAGGGATATGGACTGAAATATGGTGCAGTGGCATCCAGTATTGCCCATGATTCCCATAATTTAATCATAGCAGGAACGAATGATAGGGATATGGCATTGGCAGGGCAATGTGTAAAGAAAAATGGAGGCGGTTTAGCGGTTGTGGCAGATGGAGAGATTTTAGGCAGCCTTCCCCTTCCGATCGCAGGACTTATGAGCGATCAATCCTTGGAATGGGTAGATGAAGGATTGGAGTCCTTGAAAGCACAACTTAGAAAAATGGGGATTCCGGAAGAAATCGATCCATTTATGACGCTGGCATTTGTAAGTCTTCCCGTAATCCCAAAACTTCGCTTAAATACATATGGTCTTATTGATGTGGAAAAGCAGAAATGTGTGGATGTGTATGTGGATGAGAAACGTATGGAAAAAAGAACTTGACGTGTCAACCAGTTTCCTTTATAATTTGCATTATATCATAGGGATGACAGATTGTTTTCCTTTTGTTATAAAATCGTGGCAAAACCCCACAGGCTTGCCCGTGGGAGTAGTCAGATATGTACATGATAAATCAGATTAAGAAGGAGGA
>CAJMNU010000182.1 GCA_905214855.1 uncultured bacterium
AGGATACACCATAATATCTGTCTCTCCAAGGATTGGTTCTACCCTTGTCTCCCATTTATCAGCATCCGTCTTTACTGCATCAAAACTACGCTGCTGCATATGAATATGCCCCCAGCTATGGCTGGCAAAATACCATCCCTTATCTTTCAATGCCTGTGCAACTTGTTTTGCTGTTTCAATATCCTGTGCATATGTCGGATTGTTCTCATATTCTGTATCTGTCCGATACCCTAAAACTCCATTATATCCAGTCAGGCAAAGCATTCCTTTCGCACCACGATATGAGAAATCCGGATGTTCTTTTACAAATTTTTCGATCAAAGGAACAATATCAAAATCACCTCTGACAGTAGATCCATCCTCCTGATCCATCTCACAGGTCACTTCTCCATTCTCATCTACCACAATACGATTGGCAAAACCGTCTCCTGTCATGTATTCATAATAACTCACATCATCCTGAGACAATACAAATGGAATCTTTCCTTCTGGAAGGTAGATCTGCTGATACACCATCTTCTGAGACCCATCTGCTGCTGTTTCCATCTTTGCGATATCATGGATATCGACCATTACATATCCCTTTTGGTACATAGATTCCATTATTTTATTAAATTCTGACACAGTTGTCATAACCTGATTATATCCCTTTGATGTGCTTTCTCCGTCAAAGGCTTTGCTGGTATCTGCGATCAGGGAATGAAAGAAAACGTGTGTGATCTTATCTACATCTGCATAAGGAACTGTTTTTGCCTTTTCTTCCTCATAACGGCTTACTGCCTTTTTCATCTGGGAAGATTTCTCAAATCCCTCATATGACTGCAATGTCTCAATCGCCTTATCATAGTCATACATCGCTGCCATTCGGTCTGTTTCTTCTAAAATCTTCTCTTCTTCAGAAGAAACCGTTGTCTCACTTGGCTGCTCTGTGCTTTCTGTTTCTTTTTCTTCTGTTATCCCTGCCCCATTCTCAGAAGGAACTTTATCCTTTCCTGTCCACCATCGGATTCCTGCCAAAATCCCAAATGCCAATCCTACAAGAAGGATGGCTAATATGATCCATTTTATCACTCTGTAGATTGCCCGTTTCCTTTGGTATCCACCTCTATTTCTCACTCCTCGGCTTCTTCCCATGTAATCTTACTCCTATCTATATAGTCTTACCTGTATTTTTGTCTGATACATCTGCTTAACCTGTATAATTCCCATAGGAAAGTATAACATAAATCACTACTTTTGCCTACCCCAACTCTTTATCTAAACTTGGTAAGATGTCGATCGTCTCAATGTTTCCATTTATCCCAAAAAGCGCTGTTTACATCACATATAGGATGTAAACAGCGCCTAACATCATTCTTTTGACTAAATGTTGTCTAAATATTCAAAATAATATCTTCCAGCTTCATCTGCTCTTATCTGAGTTCTGTTGTTGGGATGTTATCCATATCATCAAATGCCTGATTCTCTCCTCCCATAGCCCAGATAAAGGTATAATTGCTTGTACCTGCTCCAGAATGGATACTCCAAGATGGGCTGATGACAGCCTCTTCATTCTGCATTACAATGTGACGGGTCTCATTTCCTTCTCCCATCATGTGGAATACTACATTATTCTCAGGCACTTCAAAATACATATAGATCTCCATACGTCTCTCATGAGTATGAGATGGCATAGTATTCCATACACTGCCTGGTTCAAGAACAGTCATACCCATAGACAGCTGGCATGTCTCCAATACGTCTGGATGGATAAACTGGTTGATCGTACGCTTATTAGATGTCTCCATTGCACCCAGAGGTCTCTTTGCTGCTTTCTCAATCGGGATAAATGTTGTCTTGCATGCCTTATGTGCCGGTGCACTGACCATATAGAATTTAGCCGGATTCTCTGGATCTTCACTTGCAAATGTTACAACTTTTGTTCCCTTTGTGATATACAGACAATCTTTATATCCCATGGAGAAAGTCTCATCATCTGCTTTGATTGTTCCCTTTCCGCCAATATTAAAGATACCGATCTCACGTCTCTCTAAAAAGTAGCTAGTACCAAAGTTTGCCCAGATATCAATTCCTTTATCAATAGAAACTTCTTCTGTTGTTGGCATACATCCCAGTGTCACCATACGGTCAACGTGGGAGTAAACTGCAACAACCTCATTCGGTACATAAAGGTTCTTGATCAGAAACTCATTTCTGGTCTCCTCTGTAGTATAACGCTTAAAATCTCTCTGATTACAAGAATAACGAATATCCATTGGTAATCTCCTCCTCATCCATTTTAGTTGTCTTCATTTTATCATATCCGACAGTGAAAAACAACCTTTCCCTGTTTCTTTACTCTTCTGCTTTT
Source organism: uncultured bacterium (assembly GCA_905214855.1). Taxonomy (GTDB): domain Bacteria; phylum Bacillota; class Clostridia; order Lachnospirales; family Lachnospiraceae; genus CAJMNU01. Next base: position 2,351 of record CAJMNU010000182.1, read on the forward strand.
TCCTGTACTTCCATCTCTTTTTCAGTAGTCTCACAAATTGTGATTCCAAGTTCTTCCAACTGTTTTACATCTACCTCAGATGGTGCTTCTGTCATCAGACAGGATGCATCTTTCACCTTCGGGAATGCGATTACGTCACGGATGCTGTCTGCGCCTACCATCAGCATGACCATACGGTCCATTCCATATGCCAGTCCTGCGTGAGGCGGAACTCCATATTTAAATGCATTCAACAGGAATCCAAACTGCTCCTCTGCTCTTTCTTTGCTAAAACCAAGCACTTCAAACATCTTTGACTGGATATCTGACTGGTGGATACGGACAGAACCGCCTCCCATCTCCACGCCATTCAGTACAATATCATATGCTTTTGCACGGACTGCCCCCGGATTGCTGTCGATCAATGACCAGTCCTCATCCATCGGCATAGTAAATGGATGGTGCATTGCCACATAACGGTCTTCTTCCTCAGAGTACTCCAAAAGCGGGAACTCTGTCACCCAAAGGAACTTAAAGTCATCTTTCTTTAAAAGATCAAGCTGTCTTGCAAGCTCCAAACGAAGATTTCCAAGTACATCAAATACTACTTTATCTTTATCCGCAGCAAACAGCAACAGATCTCCTGATTCTCCGTCCATAGCTGCTACTAAAGCCTGAAGCTCTTCTTCTGTCATGAACTTTGCGAAAGAAGATTTAAAACTGCCATCTGGCTGGATAGAAAGATAAGCCAGCCCCTTTGCTCCAAATCCTTTTGCATAGTCTACCAATGCATCAATTTTCTTACGTGGCATTGCACCCTGTCCTTTTGCATTAATACCACGAACAGATCCGCCCTGTTCCAGAGCATTTTTAAATACGACAAACTCGCATCCCTTTACCTGTTCAGATACATTATGCAGCTCCATACCAAAACGCAGATCTGGCTTATCAGAACCAAAACGATCCATAGCCTCTCTCCAAGTCATTCTCTGAATCGGCAGCTGAAGATCGTAATTGCAGATCTCTTTAAACAATTTTTTCAGAAGTCTCTCATTGACATCCAAAACTTCATCCACATCTACAAAAGACAGCTCCATATCAATCTGTGTAAATTCTGGCTGACGGTCTGCA
>CAJMNU010000183.1 GCA_905214855.1 uncultured bacterium
CTCTGGTGGGACTGTGATCCACGCAAAAGGAACAGGGATGCAGCAGGCAGAGAAATTTATGGGAGTTTCTCTGGTGGCAGAAAAAGAAATGATTTTTCTTGTTGTGAAGAAAAAGAATAAAAATGAGATCATGAGGGCGATTATGGAGCAGGCTGGTATAGACAGCAAAGCACGTTCTATTGTATTTTCACTACCTGTTACCAGCACGGCAGGAATGAGATTGATAGAAGATTGATCGTGAAAAAGGATACATGAAACTTAACAAGATTTAGAATCTGTGTGTAGCGCACTTGTCAGAATGCTGTTTAAGAGCTCCTTTTTCTGTTTACTAGAACAATGTAATGATTCGATAGAATGAAGTACAACATCGGCGTGAACATCGGCAATTTTTTGTGCCAGTTCATGCCGATCTTTTTTGTTTTTTGGCAGATGAATGGTGATCTGAAATAACATAGATTGAGATTTCATGAATGACACCCCCTTGTGGTTTCAATATATGACGGAAAACTTGTCCTATATGTGGAATGATACAGAAAACGATTGTTTTAGTGTTATCTGAAGGTTTTGATGCATAAGACATATCACAGTATAGACATAGATAGGCAGGGAGTATGGTATGATGCAGAAAAGAGAAAATAAAATAGCCATATATTCGCGAAAGTCCAAATTTACCGGAAAAGGGGAGAGTATTGGCAATCAGATCGAACTTTGTTAAGCATATATTTGTACTCAATATGGAGAGACAGAGCTTCAAAATATCATGATCTATGAAGATGAGGGCTTTTCTGGAGGAGATCTGAACCGTCCAGATTTTAGAAAAATGATGGAAGATGCCAAAAAAGGCAGGTTAAAAGCGATCGTGGTCTATCGTTTGGATCGGATCAGTCGCAATATCAGTGATTTTTCTGGTTTGATCGAGGAACTTTCTGATCTTCATGTGGATTTTATTTCTATTAAAGAACAATTTGATACTTCGACACCCATGGGACGTGCTATGATGTATATTGCATCTGTTTTTTCTCAGTTGGAACGTGAAACAATAGCAGAGCGTATCCGCGATAATATGCAGGAGTTGGCAAAAACAGGGCGTTGGCTTGGAGGAACTACACCCACAGGCTATTGTTCAGAATCCGTTGAAAAAATGATGATAGATGGAAAAATCAAAAAAGTATGCAAATTAAGTTTGCTTCCTAAAGAGGCAGATGTTGTGCGAATGATCTATGATACATATATAGAATATGATTCTCAAACGATCACGGAAACGGAATTGATGAGACAGGGAATCAAGACAAGAAATAACAAATATTTTACACGTTTTTCTATCAAATCAATTTTGCAAAATCCCGTTTATGCAGATGCAGATCAGGATATCTATCACTATTTTAGAAGAAAAAATGCAAATATATATTGTGACCAAAAATCTTTTAATGGAATGTATGGTGTTATGGCATATAATCGTACAGAGCAAAAGGCAGGAAAAACGACAATTTTTCGACCAGTTGATGAGTGGATCATTGCAATAGGTCAGCATCAAGGGGTGGTCTCTGGGAAAACATGGATTAAGGTACAAGAATCTTTGGAGCGTAATAAATCTAAGTCTTACCGTAAACCAAGAAAAAATGAAGCATTATTGACAGGTGTGCTGTATTGTGACTGTCAAAGTCGTATGTATCCAAAACTCAGCCAGAGAAAGACAGCGGATGGAAAAGCAGTATATACATACGTCTGCAAGACAAAAGAGCGCAGCAGAGGAAGTCTTTGCAATAAAAAAAATATCAATGGGAATGTTTTGGATGAAGCTGTTTTGGAACAGATCAAACAACTTTCTGAGGATAGGGTGTATTTTTGTAGCCAGTTAAAACAGAAGCATAATTTTACTGAGAAAATACAGATGGAAGATTTCAAGGATCTGGAAGGTTTATATAAGAAAAAAAATGAGATGGAAAGAAAGATGGAGGAGGTTACAGAATCTTTGATCCTTTTGGAAAAAAGTTCAGCAAAACATTGCTTGATAGAGCGTATGGAGAAGTTAGATGAAGAAATAAAACAAATAGATTCCAGAATCCACACAATAAAGTGTCAGAAAACACAAAGTGTATTGGATGAAATACAGTTAAGAACCTTATGTCAGAATTTTGCTGTATTTAAAAAGAGTGTGGATGAAATGACAATGGAGCAGAAACGTATGATGATCCGTACATTGATTCAAAAAGTGGTTTGGGATGGAACACAGGTTTCCATATTCTTTTTGGGGGCAGAAGAGGGGAAAAAAGGAATGCTTTTGTGTGAGGATAGCAAATGAGATTTTGATGCTTTTGCGTTCTGGAAAGAAAAAATCAAAGGAAATTTCATTATATGAACCAATTGGTGTGGATAAGGATGGGGAAACAGTAAATTTATTGGATGTATTGGAAGTGGAAAGTACCAATGTGTTAGAAATTATGATTTTGGAACAAAATATTCAGGAATTGTATCGAGTGTATGAGAATTCTTTAAAAGATATGGAGAAAACAGTGATTGGTATGCGATATGGTTTATTTGGAAGAAAGGAGTGTACACAGAGAGAGGTTGCAGAGTGTCTTGGGATTTCCAGATCATATGTATCAAGGATTGAGAAAAAAGCAGTAGAGAAGATGAGAAAGGCATTTGTGTAAAATCGTCTACACTTAATAGTAAAATCGTAAAAAAAGATTGTAAGTTACGAAAATTACATATATAATGAAGAGGAAGTGAAATGTAGCAGAAATACAATACAGGAGGGAATGGAAATGGCTATTTTGGTAACAGGAGGTGCTGGCTATATTGGAAGCCACACATGTGTAGAGCTGTTGAACGAGGGGTATGAGGTTGTAGTAGTAGATAATCTTTGCAATTCCAGTGAAGAAGCATTGCATCGTGTTGAAAAGATCACTGGAAAAAAGGTGACATTCTACAAAGCAGATCTTTTGGATAAAGAGGCATTGGAGAAGATTTTTGAGAAAGAAAACATCGATTCTGTTATTCATTTTGCCGCTCCTTTTCTTGATGTATGGCCAAAATGCCATGGGTGTCAGTCTTAAGCTTCTTTTTTGTCAAGTATCTACCTGCTACTATAACACAGGCATTATGATTTTTAAAGGTTTCTTTTCAATGGTCACAGAAAATTCACGCTGGATTCCGCCGGATTCTCCGTCTTTATGCACAGGAAGAGGACGGTCACTTGTAATATGTACGTTTTTGCACTGCGAAATATGTACACCGCGAAGGTGTGTATGTTTTCCCCAGAGTGCACCTGGCAGGCAGAAAGGCATTTTCAGTTTGGAGATTCCTTCAATGACGATTACATCCAGAAGGCCGTCATCCGGACTGGCATCCGGGCAGAACTTAAAGCCGCCTCCTTCGTATTTCTGGTTCATTACAGCCACAAACCAGGTTTTCCCGAAGGTTTGTGGTTCGCTTCCG
>CAJMNU010000184.1 GCA_905214855.1 uncultured bacterium
TGATCTGTGATCTGCTTATCATTGACATATCGAGTTTTCGCTATATTCTTATAACTTCCATTTGCCAAAACTTCATCTGCAAATGCTGCCATAGGAAAAAATCGCTTTAGTCCCCTAATATTTTTGTCAATCTCTTTTGCAACAGCACTAGAAAGCACACGAGCATCTGTTCTTGGATAAGTCACCATCTTTTTTTCATATAATTCCTGGATTATTGTCAAAGCAGCATCTGGACTAATCTTAAAAAGTTTGGAACAATCATTCTGAATCTCAGCCAGGTTGTAGAGAAGTGGAGGATTTTTATTTTCTTTCTTTTTTTCTATAGCATGTAACATGCCATCCTGCCACTTTTCAAGTTCTTCGATCAGTTTTCTTGCGTCTTTTTCTTTCTTCCAGCCATTCTCTTTATAAAGAGCAGGTGACTGGAAATATGCAGATCCTTCTACTACTCTCCATTCGCCTTCTAAGAGCTGTTCCTTTACCTGAAATTGTCCAAGAACGCGATAAAATGGTGTTTTTACAAATTCACGGATCTCTCTCTCCCGACGTACCACCATTCCAAGTACACATGTCATAACACGTCCCACTGAAAGTACAGTCCACTTGGTATTCAGATAATGGGAAACCAAAGGTCCATATCTCAATGTCAATACTCTGGAAAAATTAATCCCCATCAAATAATCCTCTTTGGCACGCAGATATGCTGCTGCTGCCAGATTATCATAGGAAGATAAATCTTTCGCATTCTTGATTCCCTTTAAGATCTCTTCCTCTGTCTGTGAATCGATCCAGACCCTTTTTCGTATCTTTCCTTTTACACCTGCCATCTGTTCAACCAACCGGTAGATGTATTCTCCCTCACGTCCTGAGTCAGTACAGACGTAAATCGTGTCCACATCTTTTCTGTTTAAAAGACCACTGACAATCTGAAACTGCTTTTTAACTCCATCGATCACCTGATATTTATACTCTTTAGGTAAAAAAGGCAATGTTTCAAGACTCCACTTTTTCATCTTCGGATCATACTCTTCTGGATAGGACATCGTTACCAAATGCCCCACACACCATGTCACAATGGTATCTGACGATTCAATATATCCGTCAAACCTACTTCCGCTTACCTTTAAAGCCTTCGCAAATTCCTGTGCTACACTTGGCTTTTCCGCAATAAACAACGATTTTGGCATACTATTCCTCTTTCTTTGGGCTTCCTTATCTTATCACACTTTTCTTATTGTAGCAACCAAAAACTTTTTTACTTTAAAGCTATTGGACTTTACAACAAAAAAGTCTTCTTAAAACATATTTATTTTCGTTTTTCAGAACTATGTAGGATGAAAATAGGTGAAACTGACATATTCTGTCAGTCCCACCCATTCTTTTTTCTTCTTCTGTATATAAGAATCCCAGATCAATCCCTGAGACTTTTTTCAACAAGTACAGCCTTTTATTATCTGTCTGTTTCTTTCTGCTGCTGCATTCCGAAAAATATCTTCTCTGCCGTAATCGGAAGTTCTCTCACACGCACATGGGAAGCATTATAGATTGCCTGTGCGATCGCTGGAGATGGTGTATTAATCACAATCTCTCCAATTGATTTCGCTCCAAATGGTCCTGTCGGCTCATAGCTGCTCTCAAATTCAACACGGATTTTTCCCACATCCAGACGAGTCGGGATCTTATACTGCATCAAAGAATTCTGATACAGCTGTCCTTTTTCAGAATATGTAATGTCCTCATAGAGTGCCATTCCGATTCCCTGTGCGATACCACCTTCTGTCTGTACCCTCGCCAGATTTGGATTCACCACAGTTCCACAATCTACCACTGCGACATAATCAATCAGCTCTGCCTGTCCTGTTTCCTGATCCACTTCTACCTCAGCCATTCCGACCATAAAAGGAGGCGGTGAAACTGGTGAAGAATGACTCACACTTGCTGTCAGATCATTTTCATTGTTACACATAATGCGGTTTCCAATTTCCTGACGTGTAATGGATTTTTCTCCATCTGGCTGGTATACCTTTGTGCCATCAAATTCCAAACTATCTGCATCACACTCTAAATACTGTGCTGCTTTTTCAATCATATTTTTACGCAATTTCTCACAAGCCTGTACAACAGCCATTCCAGTCAGATAAGTAGTACTGGATGCATAAGAACCAGAATCATATGGGGAAATATCAGTATCTGTACCATGAACAATGATCTCATCCATATTACACTCTAAACAATCTGCTGCCATCTGCGCTAAAATGGTATCACATCCTGTTCCCATATCAGAAGCACCGATCATCAAACTATAAAAGCCATCATCATTTACCTTGATAGATACAGATCCTACATCCACATTGGAGATAGAAGATCCCTGCATTGCCATTGCAACACCTATACCACGCACTTTTCCATTGCCCATATCTCTGGACGGATATTTACCATCCCAGCCTATCATCTCTTTTGCTCTTGCCATACAGCGATCCAAAGCACAGCTATTGCTCTTTTCATTATAATACGCCGGCATAATATCACCTTCACGCACCATATTTTTCTCACGGAACGCTACTGGATCAATTCCCATTTTCTCAGCCAGTTCGTTGATCGCAGATTCTACAGCAAAAATTCCCTGTGTTGCGCCATACCCCCTGTATGCACCGGATGACATATGATTGGTATAGACTACATCATATGCAAAACGGTGTGCCTGTGTGCGGTAAAGCGGTATAGACTTATGTCCAGAAAGTCCTACTGTTGTAGGTCCATGCTCGCCATAAGCCCCCGTATTGGAAAGTGTATATACATCAAGTGCCTTTAATATACCATTCTCATCTGCTCCAGCCCGCACTGTAATCTCCATCTCATGACGAGGAGAAGAAGCAATCTGAGACTCATACCGTGTATAATTCATTTTGGCAGGAAGTCCTGTTTTCATCGTAACAATTGCCGGATACACCTCTGCAACTACAGTCTGTTTCGCTCCAAAACCTCCACCAATACGTGGTTTGATCACACGGATCTTAGATTTTGGAACATCCAATGCATGAGCTAAAATTCTTCTTGCATGAAACGGAACCTGTGTAGAAGCTACCACATTCAATCTTCCATAAGCATCCATAGTCGTGTATGTGCGGAATGTTTCCATCATTGCCTGCTGATTTGCCACTGTATGATAGGTTCTCTCAATGGTGTATGCACAGGAAGCAAGAACGGCATCCACATCTCCAGATCCGCTTACATCTGACGCACACAAATTTCTCTTGTTATCTGCACCAACTGGGCAAAGAGAACGCCAAGATTCTTCCGGATGCACTAAAATAGCATTATCCTTTGCTGTACGGAAATCTAAAACGGCATCCAAAACCTGATATTTCACACGGATCAAAGAAAGTGCTTTATCTACTGCTTTCTCTGTTTCACCTGCTAC
>CAJMNU010000185.1 GCA_905214855.1 uncultured bacterium
AGGGAATTCAGGTAGCTAAAGAAATCTGTCGCATGGTTGGCGGTATGGATATGTTAGATATGCAAACACAGGAAGGACAGATAGAAGAAAAAATGAGAAGTTTTTCGGATATTGCAGTGTTGTGCAGAACACATAGGCAAGCAGAAGCTATGGAGGAGTATTTAAAAATAGAAGGGATTCCCTATATTATTACAGGACGAGGAACATGGTTGGAAAAAGAGTCTGTAAGAGAACTAGTAGAGTTTTTCAGAAGTCTTTTTATGAGAGAAAAGAATGAGTATGGAAAATGTCGATATTTGGAAAAACGGATTGGAAAAGAGGCTGTTTGTGTTTTACAGAAAAAATATGGAAAACTCTTAAAGAAGAAACCAGCAGAGTTAATAAAAGACTGGATGGAAGATCAGGGATATGTAAAAGAAGATGCTCTGGAAAAATTAAGATCTATGGCGTTGTTTCATCAAACAATAGAGGAATTTTTAGAAGTTTTGGAATCAGGAAAAGAGGAGGAGTTAAAACGCTGTGGTTCAAAAAATTATCTTTGATGACATTGCATGCTTCAAAGGGATTGGAATTTCCAGCAGTCATTCTTACTGGAGTGAGAAAGTATTCCATTCCTTTGGAAACAAGGGAAAAGAAGGAAAATGGAAAGTCTGTAAAAGAGAATATCGAGAATCAAGAGAAAGATATGGCAAATATAGAGGAGGAACGCCGTCTGTTTTATGTAGGAATGACGAGAGCAAAAGAGGAGCTGATCTTGATGAATTCTGGAGAACCTTCTTATTTTCTTGAGGAACTTTCAAAAGAAGATGTGGTATATGAGAAAGTGACAAAAGACGAAGAAACAAAAGCGGAACAGTTGAGTCTGTTTGATTTTATATAATTTTTTTGGGATTGCAGTTGTAAGGAAAAAATACTGTGTTGTGGTAAGAGAAACGAATAACAACAAAGAAAATGCGGCGGTTCATGGAAAGATATTCCGTGGATCGTCGCATTTTAGAGTTCTTAGATCAATGATGATAAGAAAGTATAGAGTAGGATTTAGAACAATCCAAAAGACTGCAAGAATAAAACAGCCATGATAGCAGGAGCAATGAAACGGATCATAACAGTATATAATTTTTTTCGATGAAAGGTATAACCGCCATATTCCATTTCTTCATGAATCCATTTTGGACCAATGATCCAACCTACAAAAATACAGGTGAGCAGAGAGATCAGAGGCATGAGAAAACTATTGCTGATATAGTCCATGACATCTAAGAGCTGTCCAATTGCACCATTTGGAAGTGTAAGTTCAAAGTAGAAGACATTATATCCAAGGCAGACCACAATAGAAGCTATGGCAGACAGAACACAGATGATCAGGCTTACTTTTTTTCGGGATGCATGAAAAATCTGTATACAGTTGGCGACTAAAGTTTCCATAATGGAAACACTGGAAGTTAATGCGGCAAAGGTGGTCATGACAAAGAATAAAAGTCCAACAAAAATACCGATAGATCCCATGGCATCAAATACTTTTGGAAGGGAGATAAACATCAGGCTTGGACCAGAAGACATGCCTTCTGTACCAGAAAAAACATAGACAGCCGGAATGATCATCATACCTGCAAGAAATGCGACTCCTGTATCAAATAATTCAATATGATTGATGGCACGGTTTAAATTCACTTCTTTTTTTACATAAGAGCCATATGTGATCATAATTCCCATAGAAACGCTTAGGGAGAAAAACAACTGGCTCATGGCATCTAAAAGTACTTTAAGAAAACTGGAAAAAGTAAGTCCGGAAAGGTCAGGAATGAGATAGACAGAAAGTCCCTGAAGTCCGGTTCTTGTATTTCCGTTGGCATCAGTATGTGTCAGGGTAAGAGAAAAAAGTGCGATACCAAGAATTAAAAGGATCAATCCTGGCATAATAAATTTAGAAAAACGTTCGATTCCTTTTTCTACACCGAAATACACAATGAATGCCGTAATAGCCAAAAAAGCTAACATACAGGCAATAGGACCTGCCGTGGAGGTAATAAAGCTGGTAAAAAAGCCATCCTGTGCTGCCAAACTGCCTTGTCCTGTCACATATACCAGCATATAGCGCAGTACCCATCCGCCAATGACGGAATAGTATGTCATGATCAGAGCAGGAACGAGAAAGGTTAGTTTGCCGAGAAATGCCCATTTAGGACGGATACTGCCAAATGCCTGCAGAGCATTTTGTTTTGTCCTACGACCAAGAGCGATATCTGTTGTAAGCAGAGTAAATCCAAATGTAAGGACAAGTAGGAGGTAAACCACTAAAAAGAGTCCTCCGCCATCCTGTGCTGCTAAATAGGGAAAACGCCAGAGATTGCCAACACCAACTGCACTGCCTGCTGCTGATAATACAAAACCGAGCGATCCGCTAAACCCAATGTGTTTCTTCTGTTCCATTTTCTATCCTTCTTCCGTATCAGTTTTCATTGTATCGTTGTATATTTTTACAATATTATGTTTGTGGGTTATGAAAAATAAACGATAGTACAGATCTGAATTTACTAAAACAAGCAGGACAAGCCATAAGAACAAATAGAAAGAGAATTTTTGATTAAAAAGTTTCGTTATATTAGAATCATAGCAAAAAAGAGAGTCTTTATAAAATTTTTTCTTACCATAGATATAAAATGGATAGTTTAACGAAACTTTTAAAGCTGTACAGAGAAGTTCTATGTGTGGTACAATTTAAAACAAAAAAAGGGATAGGAGACAATAAGATACAAATAGAAAGAGAAAAAAGATAAAAAAGAGAAGGAAAAGAAGATAGATGAGTGAGAAGACCAAAGAAGTTGGAGATCATATTAGAAAGCGCCGTAAAGAGTGTGGACTCACAATACAGCAGCTGGCTGATCGAATCCACAAAAGCAGGGCAAGTGTGAGTAAATATGAGACAGGAGAGATCACATTGGACATTGAAACCCTGTATGAGATCAGTGAGGTGCTAGATATAGAGGCAAGCCGATTGTTAGCTGACAGTCGTCCTCAACCCCCAGTTTATACAATGAGTTCTGGAATGGTAAGTGAGAGCCCATTTTTTCAGGCAAAGCGACTATATTTTTATTTCTTTGATGGGCGTTATGGCAGAATGAAAGATGGCATTATTGATATCCATAAGAGCGAAAATGCAGCAAATGGACATGAAGCATCGCTTTCTATTCGTGCTGTGACGAAAACAGGACGCAGCAGTGAAATTTACTATACAGGAAAAGTGGTTTACAGCGACATGTTGATTCGTTTTTCTTTTGTGAATCAATACAATGCCTTGGAAGAGGATCTTCTTTATATTTTTAATCCTTTGGAACTTAGAGATTATACAGAAGGGCTGTTGTGTGGGATTTCCAGTGCAGATCTTATGCCATGTGCA
>CAJMNU010000186.1 GCA_905214855.1 uncultured bacterium
TGCCGATTCCAATAAGGGAAGTTTTGGAAAAGTTTTAATCATAGCCGGTTCTAAGAATATGAGTGGTGCTGCATATCTGAGTGCTTTGGCAGCATACCGCAGTGGTGCTGGTCTGGTGCGTATTGTGACAGATGAGAGTAATCGGAATATTTTACAGACACAGCTTGCAGAAGCAATTTTAACAACTTATGATCCTAAACAAATAGAAGAGGAAGATGTCTCTGAGTGGGTAGAATCCCTGTGTGAATGGGCAAGCGTCATTGTCATTGGACCGGGACTTTCCAGAGAGGCTTATGCGAGCCGTCTTTTGGGACTGGTTTTGGAAAATGCATTTGTACCAATTATTTTGGATGCAGATGCGTTGAATGCAGTGGCGGAGCATCCTCATCTTGCTTCCTATTTTACAGAAAATATTATTATTACGCCACATCTTGGGGAGATGGCACGGCTGACAGGGAAAACGATCGAAATACTGCGTGAAAATTTGTATCAGGCTGCAGCGGAATATAGCGATGCTCATGATGTAACCTGTGTGTTGAAAGATGCTGCATCGGTTGCTGCATTTCGTGATAGAAGCCTTTATGTCAATACAAGTGGATGCAGTGCAATGGCAAAAGGTGGATCAGGAGATGTTCTGACAGGCATTATTGCAGGGTTTCTTGCCTTGGGAATGGAAGAAAAGCAAGCCGTTTCTTTTGGGATGTATGTACATGGGCTGGCTGGAGAGTATGCAGCCAGAAAACATGGGAATGACAGTATTTTGGCAAGCGAGATTGCTGATGAGATTGGAATGGTTCTGCGTCAGAGATGAGAGTAGAGAAAGAGCAGTCCGCTATAGTTATAGAAGTGTGGACTGAAAGGATGGGCTGAAATTATGAAGACAAAATATGACAGAGTGTGGGCGGAGATTGATTTGGACGCAGTCTGCTCAAATATGGAAGCAATGAAGCAAAATCTTGCGCCAGATACAAAACTTGCAGGAGTGGTAAAGGCAGATGGATATGGATATGGGGCAGTTCCTATTGCATGGGCGATCGATCCATATGTGGCAATGTATGCTGTGGCAACGATTGAAGAGGCAATTCTTCTTAGAAAGCATCAGATTACAAAACCGATTTTGATTTTGGGAGTTGTACCAGAAAGTCAGTTTAAGAATCTGGTGCAATATGATCTGGATTCTGCTGTATTTGAGCTTGGTGAGGCAATGAAATTGTCAGACGAGGCAATTCGTCAGGGGAAAAAGGCAGGGATTCATCTTGCTGTAGATACAGGAATGAGCCGGATTGGTTTTTTAGTATGCGAAGAAGCAGCAGAGGAAGCATGCCAAATTGTGAAGCTTTCTGGAATTCGTCTGGATGGAATGTTTACGCACTTTGCCCGTGCAGATGAGGCATGTAAAGAAGCAGCAGAAAAACAGTATGAAGCATTTATGCGTTTTGATGATATGCTGAAAAAACGTGGGGTAGACGTTTTGGTGCGGCATTGTTCTAACAGTGCAGCGATCTTGGAACTCCCAAAGATGCATATGGATATGGCGAGAGCTGGGATTTCCATATATGGTATGTATCCATCAGAGGAGATGAAACGGGATCAGATCATTTTACATCCAGCTTTACAGTGGAAATGTCGGATTTCCTATATAAAGGAAATTGAGGCTGGAGTATCCGTAAGTTATGGGGGGATGTTTACGGCAGATCAAAAAATGCGTGTTGCTACACTTCCTGTGGGATATGCAGACGGATATCCAAGAGGAGTATCTTCAAAAGGGGAAGTGCTGATCCATGGAAAACGTGCCAAAATCCTTGGAAGAATCTGTATGGATCAGTGTATGGTAGATGTAAGTGATATTCCAGAGGCTGTAAAAGGGGATGAAGTGACATTGGTGGGAAAAGATGGAAAGGATGAGATTATGATGGAAGAACTTGCCCGCTGGTGTAAAGGATTCCACTATGAACTCTGTTGTGATATTGGAAAACGTGTTCCAAGGGTTTATATAAAAAACGGAAAAGTTGTGGGATATAAAGATTATTTTAATGATAGATATGAAATGATTGGAAATTGATTTTAAGAATCTATTAAAGAAGGAAGTGGAAAAGAAAAAAGGCTGATACAGACACAGAAAAAAGAAAGTCCGCATATGCTATAGTACGATGTATGAAGTTGGAAAAGCCGGTCCATACTATGGATACATAAATAGAAATGGATCAGTGGAGTGTGACTAGAGTGATTATTAGACGAGGAGATATTTATTATGCGGATTTAAGACCTGTTGTGGGGTCTGAACAGGGAGGAGTCAGACCTGTTTTGATCATACAGAATAATATTGGAAACCGGCACAGCCCAACTGTGATCTGTGCGGCAATCACTTCCAAAATGAATAAGGCAAAACTTCCAACTCATGTAGAATTGGATACTAGAAAGTGTGCGATGGTAAAAGATTCTGTGATCCTTTTGGAACAGTTGCGTACGATCGATAAACAAAGACTGCGTGAGAAGATCTGTCATATTGATGAGGAACTGCAAAGACAGGTGGATGCTGCACTTATGGTAAGTTTGGAGCTTACATAGTGCCAAAACCAAAGGGTAAAACAATAACTAGAAAAAGAAATCATAGAAAAAAGAATCAGGGAAAAGAGCTAAAACACAGGAAAACAAGGCAAAGGTCTTGCAAGGCAGAAAAATCCATGATAAAATAAAAATTCGGAAATACATTGATAGGATAAAAAGAGGAGCGTTAAGTATGTCAGGACATTCTAAATTTGCGAACATCAAACATAAAAAAGAAAAAAATGATGCAGCGAAGGGTAAAATTTTTACAGTCATTGGACGTGAAATTGCTGTTGCTGTAAAAGAGGGCGGACCAGATCCTACAAATAACAGTAAACTGCGTGATGTGATTGCAAAAGCTAAGGCAAATAATATGCCAAATGATACAATCGACCGTGGAATTAAAAAGGCAGCAGGAGATGCAAACTCTGTCAATTATGAGAATATCACATATGAAGGCTATGGTCCAAATGGAGTTGCGATCATTGTAGATACTTTGACAGATAACAAGAACCGTACAGCAGCAAATGTGAGAAGTGCATTTACAAAAGGCGGCGGCAATGTAGGTACACCAGGATGTGTGTCCTATATGTTTGACAAAAAAGGACAGATCATCATTGATAAAGAAGAGTGCGATATGGATCCGGATGAATTGATGATGATGGCTCTGGATGCAGGAGCAGAGGATTTCTCAGAAGAAGAGGATAGCTTTGAAGTGATCACAGATCCGGACGAGTTCAGTACAGTTCGTGAGACACTGGAAAAAGAAGGCATTCCGATGATTGAGGCAAGTGTTACCATGATCCCTCAAAACTGGGTAGAACTTA
>CAJMNU010000187.1 GCA_905214855.1 uncultured bacterium
CAAAATGAGGTTCAAAGTCATCTGTGATCTTAATTTTTCCAATAGGAGAACCGATACTGGAAAGACGAATACCATTCTCATCCAGCTCTTTCTTTATTTCTCTCACTTCATCTAATGTATATTCCACCAAGCCCTTGCCATTGACACCTCTCATCTCAATATGGTTCATGCCCAGTTTCTTAATCACCTCTATCTGTTTTTCCAGACTTGGATCGATCTCATCTGCAAATCCAGACAGTACAATTCCATCCCACATATTTTTTCCTCCTGCTCTGTATTGGATCCTGATTATTTGGTCTTGCTGCCATAAGTTCCCTCTGTACTGAAGGTAACCTCTACTACTTCTTTATGCTTTGATGTAGCACGGCGTTTATTCAATTCTTCCAAGAATACATCCTCATCTATCGGAGTCTCTACCGGATGTCCCAGCCAGCTGGACAGATGCATTGCATTAGAAAGCATCAGACCATTGATTCCCTCACTTCCGTCCGCAACCAGTGCAGTACCATGAAGGATATTGCCTGCAAATGCTTTGAATACACCCATATGCTGCTCATTCAGACCATCTGTCTCCACTTCACTCACTTCCCACTCTGGTTTTGTAAAGCCTTCTTTGCAGGTTGCACAATGCTCAGACAGACTCTCTTTTAACTTATAAAGTGTCAGCTTGTCGTTCTCACAAACCAGTTTTCCCTTATCCATTGTCACTTCAAAACGGTTTGTTCCCGGGGCATCGCCTGTTGTTGTGATAAATACGCCTGTTGCTCCGTTTGGATATTCCAGATATGCTGTCACATCATCCTCTACCTCGATATCATGCCACTTTCCTTCATGACAAAATGCCTGTACTTTGCTTGGCATACCACAGATCCACTGGATCAGATCCAGATTATGTGGGCACTGGTTCAAAAGTACACCACCGCCTTCTCCTTCCCAAGTTGCTCTCCAGCTTCCAGAATCATAATAAGACTGTGTACGATACCAGTCTGTGATGATCCAGTTCACACGTCTCACTGGACCAAGTTCTCCGCCAGCAACCAACTCATGCATCTTGCGATATACACAGTTTGTTCTCTGATTAAACATCATAGCGAATACCTTATCGCTCTTTGCAGCTGCCTCATTCATCTCACGCACCTGTTTTGTATAAACCCCAGCAGGTTTATCACAGATAACATGCTGACCATGCTCCAGAGCATCAATAACCAATTCTGGATGCTGATAATGCGGAACAACAACAGCAACAGCGTCACAAAGACCACTTGCGATCAGATCTTTTCCTTCTTCAAAAATAGTTACACTCTCTGGAAGGTTCTCTTTACACCAGTCTCTTCTTGCCTCTCTTCTGTCCGCTACTGCAACCAGTTCGATCTCTGGCACTTCTCCCTCTGAAAGTTTTTTTGAATATCCAGTTCCCTGATTTCCGATACCGATAATACCTAATTTAATCTTGTCCATGTCATGTTCCTCCTCATCTATTTTTTTATTTATGAAATGTTACTACTTTATGTTCTCTTGCTGACTCATAGATATCCATCATTTCCTGAAGAGTATCCTCTATGTGAGGCAGATCGTTTGGATATTCTCTTCCTGTCTGTACACAATCATAAAAATCGGCGATGCAGTCTGCATGTCCTGCTCCCCAGTAAGATTTGCCTGGTATATTTGCCTTCACGCAAGAATAGGTATCCATACGTCCATCTTCATATCTACAGGTCACAAGTGTATCTTCCAAACGGATCACTGCTTTTTCACAGGCAATCTCGATCATGATCGGGGCATTCTGGATATAAGCAGTTGTCGCATAAAAACATGCAACTGTGTCTTTTTCTCCTGTCTTAAAACGGATATAGGCTTCCAGAGCGTCTTCTACTTCGATCACACCTTTCAGGTGATGGTTGCTCATCGTCGCCTCCGTTTCAACTGGCTTCTGAAGCCAGCGTACTAAAAGATCCAGTGTATGTACAGACTGATTGATCAGAGCACCGCCTCCTTCGGTCTCAAGGCTTCCTCTCCATCCACTCTCTGTGTAGTATGGTTTTGTACGATTCCATGTCACAAAAGCCCTTGCGCCCAGTATCTCGCCAACTTCAGGAGACTTCAGCAGCTCGTCCACTTTTTGTGTTGTCGCATTATAACGGTTCTGGAAACAGATTCCCAGACGGGCACTACTCTTTTCTGATGCTTCCTTTAACTGTGCAAACTGCTGTCTTGTGATAGCTGGCGGTTTCTCCATGAAAACATGGATTCCTTTTTCCAGAGCTGCAATCGCCATTGGTACATGCAGATAATGTGGTGTACAGATATGCAGGCTCTCAATACCGCTGTCTTCCAGCATCTCTTCCAACGAAGCATAACTTTTTGCATCTTTTGCGCCATACTTCTGCACAAATGCATCTGCACGATCCTTTTTAATGTCTGCAAATGCCATCAATTCAATCTGTTCCATCTGAGAGAGTGCCAGCGCATGTACAGCTGCAATCCCACCACAGCCAACAATTCCTACTTTAAGCATTTATTCTACCCCCTGTTGCTATATTTGTATCATATTAAGATTCACTTGAAAACTTTTTGCTTGTGAAAGCCCAAATTCTTACATTGTATTTTATATTTTTTTATTATATACTAAATTCAGCGCAATGTCTTTGCAAAAATTGATAAAAAACATGCGTATATTGTCATAATGGAGGTTTTCTTTATGCAAAATGCCCACACTTCATACCAATACGATCATATGAACATGCCATATGGCTGTTCATTTCGTACAGATTCCAAGGCTGGAAACTCTGACTTTCATATGCATAATGTATATGAAATCTATATGCTAGTCGAAGGAAATATCCACTATTTTGTGGAACAGTCCTGCTATCACATGACTTCCGGAAATATCATACTATTCAATGATCAGGAAATCCATAAAGCAACCAACCTCTCCGATCAGCCTTTTGAGCGGATCGTGATCCATATCAATCCCTCTTTTATCCGACAGTACTGCACACTGCAAACGAACCTTCTTGCCTGTTTTCATCATCGTGCCGGAGAATCCAACCTCATTTCTTTAACTCCAAAAGAAACTGAGGAATTTCTTTTTCTCTCTCGTACACTAAGCCACACATGCAGGGACACCAGCTATGGACAGGATATCCTCTCTTTGTCTGTATTATTCCGCATTCTTCTCTTGATCAATCAGGCATATTTTAGAAGTTCAGGTACACCAGAATCCAAGCCAATGCCCCACCGTGCTCAGGATATCATGACATATATCGATCATCATTTAACTGAACCACTCTCTCTGGATTCCATCTCCAAGGCACTTTCCCTAGATAAGTACTA
>CAJMNU010000188.1 GCA_905214855.1 uncultured bacterium
CAAATAACGAAATTGGAACACTGCAGCCGGTTGAACGTATCGGAGAACTTGCAAGGAAAAAACATATTGTGTTTCATACAGATGCAGTGCAGGCATTTGGACATATTCCTATTTGTGTAGATCAGAGTCACATTTCGATGTTAAGTGCCAGTGCTCACAAATTTCATGGTCCAAAAGGGATTGGTTTTTTATATGTCAGGGGAGAGCAGGGACTTTGCCCTTTGCTCCATGGAGGCGCTCAGGAGAGAGGACATCGGGCAGGGAAAATGTTGCTGGTATCGTTGGAATGGGAAAGGCAGCACAGATGGCATTGGATACGATAAAAGAGCGTGCTGAAAAAGAAATAAGGCTAAGGGATCATATGATCCAGCGTGTTATATCAGAGATTCCATATACACACTTAAATGGAGATCGGATGAAACGCCTTCCTAACAATGCAGCTTTTTCGTTCCAGTTTTTGGAAGGAGAGGCTTTGGTACTCCTTTTAGGTATGGAAAATATTTGTGTGTCGAGTGGTTCTGCATGTTCATCTGGTTCTTCCTCTCCCTCTCATGTATTGAAGGCTATGGGGCTTACAGATGACATGGCGTATGGTTCACTGCGTTTGACACTGAGTGAGGAGACCTCAAAAGAAGAAGTGGATTTTGTGGTCGAGAGGTTGAAGTATCATGTAAAGCAGCTTCGCAGTCAATCTGCTCCATACCACTATTTTAAGTATATATGAGAAGGTCAACTACCCACAACATAAAGGTAGTGGTTTTTCACCCATGACAAGCGAAAGGATTTATTTATGAAGATAGAAGAAGAGGAGAATGCCTTCTGAAAATATAAACTATGATTGCTTTTCAACTTAAATTTCGGTATTATGAAAATGCAATATATGTGTATTGCGTAGATACTATGTAGAAGATAAGAAAGGATATAACAAATATATGGATAGAAAAAAAGTAGTAATAGGGATGTCTGGGGGAGTAGATTCCTCAGTGGCAGCATGGATTTTGAAAGAACAGGGATATGAAGTGATCGGGGCGACAATGTTGCATTGGGAAGCAAAGACAATAGATGCAGATGGTCTTCCTGATTTTGTGGCAGATGCAAAGAAAATGGCAGATGCGATAGGGATTTCCCATTGTGTGATGGACTTTAAAAAGGAATTTTGTTCTCATGTAATGGAAAATTTTGCACAGGAATATTTAAAAGGGCGTACACCAAATCCTTGCATTGTCTGCAATCGATTTGTCAAGTGGGAAGCACTCCTTGAGAGAAGTCGTGCTATGGGGGCGGATTATATTGCAACAGGTCATTATGCTCAGATCCTTCATCTTCCCAATGGGAGATACACATTAAAGACAGCAGAAAAAGGAGAAAAGGATCAGACTTATGCATTATATCGTCTGACACAAGATCAGCTTGCACATACATTGATGCCAGTTGGAATCTATACAAAGGATCAGATCAGGGAAATTGCCAAAAAGGCAGGTCTTGAGGTTGCATCAAAACCAGACAGTCAGGAAATCTGTTTTATCCCAGATCATGACTATGCCAAGTTTATCCATGATTTTACAGGAAAAGAAATGCCTGCCGGAAATTTTGTGACAAAGGATGGGACGATATTAGGAAGACATTCTGGCATTACACATTATACCATTGGACAGAGAAGAGGGCTAAACATTGCAGAGGGGCGCAGGGTGTTTGTGACAGAGATTCGTCCAGAAACCAATGAAGTTGTGATTGGTGAGGCAGAGGATGTTTTTTCAGATCATTTGTTATGCGATCAGGTGAACTGGATGGCAATTGATGGACTGCATGGAAAAGAAATGCGTGTTGCAGCCAAAATACGCTATGCACATAAGGGGGCATCCTGTGTGATCCGTGAAAAGGAGAATGGAGTGGTGGAGTGTATTTTTGATGAACCACAACGTGCAGTGACCCCTGGGCAGGCTGTAGTATTCTATCAGGATGGTTATGTTGTGGGAGGTGGAACGATCCGTTAAAGATAGGAGAAGATACTTTGCATAAGCTAAGGCTAGGGAATTTGTGGTTGAGGTGGAGAAGAGAGCTGGATGTGAGATATTGGATATGTATGGAAAGTGGGGATACATTATGAGAAATAACAGGGAAGGACAGAGAAAGAAGAGAAACAGAGAAAACCGAAAAAGGTCATGGGCGGCAGGTGTACTGGCAACAGCTCTTTTTGTTTCCTTGTCATCTTCTGTAAATGCCAAAGAAGTGACATTGCAGCCAGTCAGGACACAGAAAGAAGTCACTATGGTGCAAACAGGAGCTTTTTCTATGAAAGTTGTGGATGAAACAGTTTATGTGACAGGAGATCGTGTCAACCTCAGAGCTGGAGCGTCTACAGAGAGTGAGGTGGCAGCAGTACTTTCCAAAGGAACTGCCTTGAAGCGGATTGCAGCGGGAAATGAGTGGAGTAAGGTCATTTGGAAAGGAAAAGAGTATTATATGTCATCAAAATACCTTTCTACAAAAGAAGGAAAGGCGCAGGAATCTGCAAAGACAGGAGAAGGAATTGGTACAAAGACCAGTGGCGGGGAGAAAGGAATCCTGATAGCGATCGATGCAGGTCATCAATTAAAGGGCAACAGTAAAAAAGAACCAGATGGTCCGGGATCTTCTGTCATGAAGGCAAAAGTGTCATCTGGAACAGTCGGAGTGTCAACTGGACTGGCAGAATATAAATTGAATCTTACTGTATCCTTAAAACTGAAAGAGGAACTGGTAAGAAGAGGATATGATGTCTATATGGTTCGTGAGATCCATGACGTAGATCTGAGTAATTCAGAGAGAGCCGAGATGGCAAATAAGAGCGGAGCTGATATTTTTGTGCGTATCCATGCAAATTCCATAAATGACAGTAAAGTGCGTGGAACACTGACGATGTGTATGAGTAGGAAGAATCCATATAATAGCAATTTATATGAGAAAAGCCAGAAACTTTCCCAAGAGATCGTGGACGGAATGAGCGAAAAGACAGGTTTTAAAAACAGAGGAATTATGGAGACAGATACTATGAGTGGTATCAACTGGTGCAAAATTCCGGTCACGATCGTAGAAATGGGCTTTATGAGTAATCCAGAGGAAGATCGCCTGATGGCAACAGAAGAGTATCAGGATAAGATCGTTTTAGGGATTGCAGATGGAATTGATGCCTATTATATTGCCAGACTGATTGCAGAGAAACAGAAGCCTGCAAGAATCATTTATGAGGTAGATCCGGGATATTTTGTTTCTGAGAAAGAAGAGGGAAATAACTATCTATTATTTTATCATGAGTTTCCATTTTCAAAAGCTAAGGTTGA
>CAJMNU010000189.1 GCA_905214855.1 uncultured bacterium
GATACCAATCTTCAGATTGCTATTTATCATATTTTGGAACAGGAATTGGCAGGAATTGTAGCAAGTCGTTTAGTCAATATGGATATAGATCCAGAACAGTACAGTGATCCATCAGATAAACCAATTCCCATTAAAGATGCGTATTATCAGCTGATTAATAACAGTGTTCTTTCAGTCAGTCAGATGGCATCTGAGAATGCATCGGATATTGAAAAACAGATTTATGGCAAATTTGTTCAGAGGAGGCAGCAGATTTTAGCAGATTTGAGAAGTCAGCTATACACAGAATCTCCGACCGTTATGTCACAGCTTTCTGACTCTATGGTTTCTTATATGCAATATATTATCACATTCCTGACAGAAAAAGAAATATGGGTTACAAAAAATATTGATCAGAAGAGTGAAGCATACCAGTCATGGGCAGAGGGTACTATCAGTTTGAGAGAGTATTTATATGCCGGCATTGCTGGAAACTGGGTGGATACAACAAAATTAAATATCACAGATAAATATTCGGATGCAGATTCTATTTTTGAGACGCTGGCAGAATATATTTTAAAAAATTTGGAAAATGATACTGCATTTACAAAACGAATCTTTCGTTACCTTGTAAATGATGAGACGGTGACAGGAAAAGAGCTGTGTCTTGCGCTGTATGCGCAGGAGGTCTTGCCATATGATGAATCTCAGGTAGCCTTGCTTAGGGCGAATGGTCCTGCATATGCATATAGTTTTCTGACAGAAAAGATCAGAAATATTGAGATCACACCTGCACAGCTTGCCTTAGATCCCTGTACAGCAGGATGTGTGGTGACAGATGTAAAAACAGGGCAGGTCAAGGCACTGGTGACCTATCCAAGTTATGATAATAACAAATTTTCAGGTGGAGTGAATGCGGAATATTACAGCAAGCTGCTGAATGATCTTTCCAGACCTCTTTATAACAATGCGACTCAGACAACGAAAGCACCAGGTTCTACATTTAAGCCGATCATGGCGATCGCAGGACTTGAAGAGGGAGTGATCGGGCTGAATGAAACTGTTTTGTGTACAGGTCGTTATCCCGATGCCACACCGCCAATGAACTGTTGGATCTTTCCGAGTCGTCATAATGCATTGAATGTAGTAGGAGGGATCGAGAATTCCTGTAACTATTATTTTGGAGAGATCGGTCATAGGCTTTCTATGGGAGAGAATGGCGTGTATTCTACAGAAAAAGGACTTGCTTCCATTCAAAAATATGCAGCTTTATTTGGTCTTGATCATACATCAGGAATTGAGATCAGTGAGAGTAAACCAGAAATTTCCAACAAAGATCCAGAGCGTTCAGCAATTGGTCAGGGAAGCCATTCTTTTGCGAATATCCAACTTTCCCGTTATATATCAGCTGTAGCAAACAAAGGAACAGTGTTTGAATTGAGTTTGATTGATAAAGTGACTGATTCTAAAGGAAATGTGGAAAAAGAGTATGTGCCTAAAATTTATAAACAACTGGATTTTGCAGACTCAACATGGAATGCCGTTCATCAGGGAATGCGTCAGGTGATTTCTAATGGTTCTGCAAAGCGGATTTTTAATGGTCTTCAAGTGGAAGTGGCAGGAAAAACAGGTACAGCACAGGAATCCAAGACTCGTCCGGATCATGCATTATTTGTATCTTTTGCCCCGGTTTCAGATCCAAAGATTGCAGTGACTGTAAATATTCCAAATGGATATGGCTCTTCAAATGCAGTTATGGTAGGAAAAAGTGTATATGAGTATTATTTTGGATTTAAAGATTTGGAGACCATTCGATCACAGGGAGCAACAAAAGTTCCTAATGTAGTGATTGGGGATTAAATATAGTCCGAATAAGGGGGTAAACATGAGAAATACTGTGGTGATTAAAGGGAATAAATCAGGAATGACGGTATTCTTAGATGACGAGATCCCGTTTGAACAGCTGCTTTTTGATGTAGCAAAGAAATTCCGCGATAGTGCCAGATTTTGGGGATCTGTACAGATGACTCTCACATTTGAGGGAAGGGAACTGACTGCAAAGGAAGAATATGAATTGGTGAATGCGATCACAGAAAATTCCCATATTGATATTCTTTGTTTGTTGGATACCAATGCCAAGCGTATTGAGCGCTGTGAGAAAGCACTCAATGAGAAACTGATGGAACTGTCTGCACAAACTGGTCAGTTTTACAGGGGAACGCTGAAAGGTGGAGAGACACTGGAATCTGAGGCCAGTGTTGTCATCATAGGAGATGTCAATGTTGGTGCTAAGGTGATCGCAAAGGGAAATGTGATCGTTCTTGGAAAACTGGCAGGTACGGTGTATGCTGGTGCATCTGGCAACAGAGATTCTGTGATCGCAGCTATGGAGATGATGCCAATGCAGCTTAGGATCTGTGAGGTGAGTGTCAAACATGGTCGGGAAAAGTCAAGAAAGATCGGACATGGTCCGATGGTGGCTCGTCTTGAGGGAGAAGAAATCTCAATTCAGGCATTTAAGAAACCATTTTTAAACTTTTTTTAGATTTTAGTGGAAATTTTTCCAAAAATAGGTTACAATATTTAATGGTTCAGTATCTTATCAGGAGGAAGTTGTATGAGCGAAGTGATCGTTATTACCTCCGGAAAAGGCGGGGTAGGCAAAACGACAACCTCTGCCAATGTGGGAACTGGTCTTGCCATGTTAGGGAAAAAGGTGATTTTGATTGATACAGATATCGGTCTTCGCAACCTTGACGTGGTGATGGGACTGGAGAACCGCATTGTCTACAATTTAGTAGACGTGGTGGAAGGAAACTGCCGTTTAAAGCAAGCCCTGATAAAAGACAAAAGATATCCAAACCTGTATCTGCTTCCGTCTGCACAGACGAGAGATAAGTCCGCAGTCAATCCGGAGCAGATGAAGAAATTAGTAGAGTACCTGAGAGAAGAGTATGACTACATACTGTTAGACTGTCCGGCTGGGATTGAGCGCGGTTTTCAAAATGCGATAGCGGGAGCGGACAGAGCGATCGTTGTGACGACACCTGAAGTCTCTGCAATACGGGACGCAGACCGTATCATTGGTCTTTTGGAGTCGCATGGCATTGTGACCATTGATCTGGTGTTGAACCGGATCCGGATGGATATGGTAAAGCGGGGAGATATGATGTCACTGGATGATGTCATGGATATCCTTGCAGTACATATTATTGGCGCAGTCTTAGATGATGAGAACATTGTGATTTCCACAAATCAGGGTGAACCACTGGTTGGAACAGATTCTCTTGCTGGACAGGCATACTACAATATCTGTAGGAGAATCATGGGAGAACAGGTG
>CAJMNU010000190.1 GCA_905214855.1 uncultured bacterium
TTAGAAAGAGCAATACTACATATTAAAGAATATCATGTGGAAGATAAGATACAGGCACGTTTGAGTGATGGACTTGAAAAACTGAATGCAGGAGAAGCGGATACCGTAGTCATTGCTGGTATGGGAGGAGAGCTGATGATCCGCATTTTGCAGCAGGGAAAGCATATGTGGGAGACTGTATCACAGTGGGTATTATCTCCTCAGAGTGAATTGGATGAAGTACGGCATTTCCTGACCTCTTCTGGATTTGTGATCGCAAGAGAATCTATGTTGGAAGAGGATGGTAAATTTTATGTTGTCATGGATGTACGCCCTAATGGACAGTATGCTGCAGATGAAACGATTCCCGAGGCTGTAAGAGAAAGATATGGGGCATATCTTTTGCAAGAGAAAAATAAGATATTATATCAATTCCTTATCCATGAGAGACAAGTGAAAAAACGGATTTTAGATGGAATGAAAGATCAGATGAGCGAATCTTCCATAAAAAGAAGAATGGAATTGGAACAAGAATTAGAGTGGAATAGAATGGCATTGCAGTTATTTGAAACTTGATAATGCGTCATGTATGAAAAATGGGATCACACATGATACAATGTAGGCTACATAGGAGATTTTAGGGATGACAGTACAAAATGTGATAGAAAAACTGCAGGAACTCGCACCCAAAGAATATGCAATGGACTGGGATAATGTAGGGCTTCTGGCAGGAAGAATGGATAAAGAGGTAAAAAGGATATTTGTTGCTTTGGAGGTGACAGATGAGACATTGGAGGAAGCACTTGCATTTGGAGCAGATATGATCATAACGCATCATCCGCTTTTATTTTCACCGATTCGTTCCGTGACCAATCAGGATATTTTTGGAAGAAGATTGATCGCAATGATCCAGTCAGATATGTCCTACTATGCAATGCATACCAATTTTGATATTGCTCCAGAAGGAATGGCTGATTTGGCAGCGCAGAGATTAGGGCTGATCTGTGATGGTCCTTTAATGGTAACAGCTGAGGATGGAAATGGTATTGGAAGAATTGGAAAACTTTTGCAGGGCTCAGTGAGTATACAGGAGCTTGCAGAAAGAGTGAAGGAATGTTTTCATCTGCCGTTTGTGACGGTTCACGGAGATTTAGAAAAAAATAAAATAGCAGAAAAGATTGCTATTTCTCCCGGTTCAGGGGAAAGCATGGTTTCTGATGCGATCCGTGCAGGAGCAGATGTCCTGATCTCAGGAGATATTCGCCATCACCAAGGACTTGATGCAGGGGCGATGGGACTTCCGATTATTGATGCCGGACATTATGGTTTGGAATATATTTTTATTTCATTTATGGAAAAATATTTGAAAAAGCAGTTTGGAAGTGATATTGAAGTAGGGACAGCTGCCACTTGTTTTCCGATTTATGTAATGTAATCATTGTCAAAATACATACAATGTGAAACTATGGAGGGAATGCTTATGGTAAAAGTTCAGATTCATGGAAAGGTATATGAATATCCAGAAGAGACAACCTATTATGCGATTGCAGAACAATTTCAAAAGGAATATGATGCAGATATTGTTTTGGTGAAAGCAGACGGCAGGCTGAGAGAGTTGCATAATACAGTGCAGGAAGACTGTGAGGTGCGTTTTGTCACAACAAAAGACAAAGAAGGATATATGACATATCAGAGAAGTTGTACCTTGCTGATGCTGAGAGCTTTTTATGAAGTGGTTGGAGCAGATCAGATTGAAAAGTTGGTGGTAGATTTCTCTGTGACACGCGGATTGTTTGTAAAACCTCAGATGAAAGTTGTTCTCACAGATGCTCTTTTGGAAGAAGTGGAAAAGAGTATGAGAAGAATGGTCGATGAAAAAATTCCGATCAAAAAACGCAGTGTCAACACACAGGAAGCAGTAAAATTATTCCACCGCCATAAAATGTATGATAAAGAGAGACTTTTTGGATATCGGAGAGTTTCCCGTGTCAATCTGTATAGTATTGGCAATTTTGAAGATTATTATTATGGTTATATGGTGCCTGATACAGGGTATATCAGACAATTTGCGCTGCAACGTTATGCGGACGGTTTTATACTTCGTTTGCCGTCCCAGAAAGAACCGAGCCGTGTGGCAGATTTTGTGCCTCAACCAAAGTTGTTTGCAACTTTAAAAGAGGCAGGAGACTGGTGTGAGCGTATGGATGTTTCTAACGTAGGAATGCTGAATGATGCAGTAAGTCAGGGAAGGATCCATGAGCTGATACAGATTCAGGAAGCATTGCAAGAGAAGAAGATTGGGCAGATCGCAGAGGAGATTTATGAAAGAGGACCGAGAAAATTAGTTATGATCGCAGGACCTTCCTCTTCGGGAAAGACAACATTTTCACACAGACTGTCTACCCAGCTGCGTGCTCTGGGGTTAAAGCCACATGCGATTGCCGTAGATAATTTTTTTGTGAATCGTGCAGATTGTCCTAAGAATCCAGATGGAAGTTATAACTTTGAAGATCTTCAAGCATTGGATGTAGAACTTTTGAATGATTCTATCCGCGCTCTTCTGGCGGGAGACACAGTTGATATGCCGACTTTTAATTTTAAGACAGGGAAAAGAGAATACAACCATGATTATTTAAAACTGGGAAAAGAAGATATTTTGGTAATGGAAGGGATTCATTGTCTGAATGATGAGATGAGTTATTCTCTTCCGGCAGATACCAAGTATAAGATCTATATCAGCGCCCTGACCCAGTTAAATATTGACGAGCATAATCCAATACCAACCACAGACGGAAGGCTATTGCGCAGAATCGTCCGTGATGCAAGGACGAGAGGAACATCTGCACAGAAGACGATTGCGATGTGGGATAGTGTACGCCGTGGGGAAGAAAAAAACATCTTTCCATATCAGGAACAGGCAGATATTATGTTTAATTCTGCTTTGATCTATGAGTTGGCTGTTTTAAAACCGTATGCAGAACCTCTGTTGTTTGGGATTGACCGTGATGCGCCAGAGTTTTTAGAGGCGAAACGGATGTTGAAATTTTTGGATTACTTTTTGGGAGTCGGAAGCGAAAATATTCCTCAGAATTCGATCCTCAGAGAGTTTGTTGGCGGTAGTATTTTTAATGTATAACGTATCATGTAATAAGACTTGAGATCAGAAAAGGACAATTCCCTTCTGGACAAAAAAAGAAAATTGTGATAGACTAATGAAGTTTGAGTAGGACAAATGGTCGCGGCTGCAGTACCGAGAGGATGCAGGTGAGGAAAGTCCGGGCTTCACAGGGCAGGATGCCGGATAACGTCCGGTG
>CAJMNU010000191.1 GCA_905214855.1 uncultured bacterium
CTGCAGCCAGATGTAAGGAAATTATGGAAACATTTTATGGTGATTCCATGAAAGCAGTATTTGATTTTGCCAATTTTGTACAGTGTGGCGAGAATACATTGGAAGCCTATGAGATGATGAATCCATATATTGAGTATGTGCATATCAAAGATGCGCGTGCTTGTGATAATGAGGTGGTTCCGGGTGGACAGGGAGATGGTCATCTGGAAGAGATCTTGGGTATGTTAAAAGCAAAGGGATATAAAGGATTTCTGTCTTTAGAGCCACATCTGGCTGACTTTGCAGGATTTCAGGATTTGGAAACCAATGGTGTTCAGATGAAAAAGATGCCTGGAGATCAGTCCTTTACAATGGCACATGATGCACTGGTTGAAATCTTGAACCGCCTATAAGCTGTCATACTTTTTAAAACACAATAGAATATTATAATATGAAATATGGTGCTGTGTTTGTTTTCCTGCTTTTGGAAACAAAACACAGCACCGTTTTGTTTGAGAGGCTGTTTTGGGATTGTATGAAGACAGCAGGAGAACTTGACGATTTTAGGAATACAGGATAGAATAAATCAGATAAAAATGGAATATTTTTAAGATGATTTAGCAGCCAGGAGGCGGTAACATGAAATTGATTATAGGTGGATGTTTTCAGGGAAAATCAGATTTTGCGAGAAGGTATTATCAGGAAAAAGAAGGAAAAGAGATCTCTTTAGAAGAATGGTTTTCTTTGGCAGCAGATGGAAGAAAGGACAGTTTGGAAAAAACATTTCTGGCACCAGCAGTAGAGGCAATGCAGGAATATATCAGAAAGATAAGTGAAAAAGAAGTGGAGTTTGTACAGAAAAAAGAACAGGTTCAGAAATGGATAAAAGAATTAAATATAAAAAACCCAGATGTTATTTTAGTTTTGGATGAAGTAGGATGCGGTATTGTGCCTTTGAAAAGAGAAGAACGGGAATACAGAGACTTAGTCGGGTATGCGGGGCAGTTGGCAGCTCAAAATGCAGACTGTGTGTATCGTGTCATGATGGGAATGGGGGAACAGATCAAATGAAATCTCTTATAGGTGCTTGCGTGATCGCATTTTCTATGTATTCTAGGATTCCTATGCCAAAGATAGAATGGACTAAGGAAAGAATGCGTTATGCTTTGTGCTTTTTTCCTATGATTGGCGTAGTGATTGGAATATTGATCTGGTTAGGTGTGTTTTTATGGAATAAAGAATTGTTAAATGGACAAAATCCAGTGTTTTTTGCCTGTATGGGAACTGTAATTCCCTTGCTTGTGACAGGAGGAATCCATATGGATGGCTTTTTAGATGTGACGGATGCACGTTCCTCTTATGGAAGCAGAGAGAAAAAACTGGATATTTTGAAAGATCCACATACAGGAGCTTTTGCGATTTTAGGGTGTGGTGTGTATCTTTTGCTTTATATTGGATTTTTTTCATTGTTATCATATGAGAAGGCTATAGTATTTGCAGGAAGTTTTGTTTTGACAAGGGCATTGAGTGGGCTTTCTGTAGTATGTTTTCCAAAAGCCAAACAGACTGGGCTTGCTGCATTGTTTTCCAGTCAGGCAGAAAAACGGATCGTAGCAGCAAGCATGCTTGTTTGGATCATGCTTTGGTGTGTCGCTTGTACAGTTTTTTCTGATCTTGGAACAATGTTGGTATGTCTGGCTGCAGCCCTTTTGGTGTTTTTTTATTATTATAAAATGTCAATGCGTGAATTTGGCGGGATTACAGGAGATCTGGCAGGATATTTTTTACAGGTATGTGAACTTGTCCTTTTGATGACAGTCACTTTAGTTGTCTAAAGATGGAAATAGGACATAGATAAGAAAGGTTTGTTTGGAAAATTAGCGAGATGGAGAATGAAAAATAGAAAGGATAAAAAGTATAAAAGACATGGAGACTTGGAATAGTGAAGCTGTCAGGCAGTATCTGACAGCAGATGCCACATTGGAGAAAGAGTTAAAGATAGAATTTGACAAGTGTATGAAAGAAGAACAAGTGCGTGAATGGGAAGAACAAGCTGCTTTTTGGACAGCAGAGCGAAAAAGCGAACATATGCTGTTTTGTGTAAATAAGGCAAGAGATCTCATTGCTGTAAAAAGAGGCGATGAAGAGGCAGCAAAAGCAGTGGCAGCTCTTGTGGCAGGTCTTCTGCCTGAAGCATTGAAGTGGCAAAATGGGGTGATTGCACAGAATATCCTGATAGATTCTTATAAAGATTATATGCGATGGGTGAACGATTATCAGAGATCTCATCATGGAAAACTTGGATTGGAACGCCAGCGATGGGTTTTGCGTACATTCTCTGGAGATCTGGTTATTTTAGGCAGTCTCCAGTTTGAGAAAAAAAAGTGGGATCTTCCCTGTGTTTTATTTGAAAATAAGGTGACTGGTGTTTGGGAGATGCTGTCAAATGAGGGCTGTGGAGAAGAAAACGATTGTTTTTATGGAAAACGGATTATGGGGCAAGATGGAAGTGTGACAAAAGAGATGGTCTCTTTAAGAAAATGTGACTGGAATATAGCAGCGGGAGAGGATACACCTGTTTTGGGAATCCATATTCCGGCAGGAGCCGATCTTAGGATAGAAGCTGTGAAAGAATCCATTCGTTTTGCAAAAAAATATTTTGGGGAAGAAAAGTATCGCTTTTTGGTCTGTGAAAGCTGGCTTTTAGATCCACATTTAAAACAGATGCTTTCTCCTAAAAGTAGAATTTTGGAGTTTGCTTCTTTATTCTGGCGTACACCGATCGCACAAAAGGAAAGAGTACCTCAGATATTAGAAAGAGTGTTTGGACCAGAGTTTAGGATGGAAGATTTAGAAAAACAGGAGTGTGTGACACAATTACAAAAAGCCTTAAAAAATCATCTGCTGTCTGGAGGGATGGTAGGTTCGATGGGAGGATATCTTTCATGGAATATCGTATGATAGTGATTGGACTTGCAGTTGTGATGGATTTTCTTCTAGGTGACCCCCATAGCCGCTGGCATCCGATCTGTTGGATTGGAAATGCAATTTCATGGCTGGAAAAAAAACTGCGTGTATGCCTTCCAAAAACACCTTACTTTGAACGTATAGGTGGGGGGATCTTAGTATTGGGGATTCTTTTTTTAACTGGAAGTATAACAGTTGGGATCTTGACAGTTTGTTATCATATTTCCGTTTGGTTTGGCGTGGCAGTGGAGACAGTTTGCTGTTATTTTATGTTAGCAGCAAGATCTCTTCGTGATGAGAGTATGAAAGTATTCTATGCATGTCAGGAAGGCGATGTAGAGAAAG
>CAJMNU010000192.1 GCA_905214855.1 uncultured bacterium
TGCTGTATCCAGTGTACCTCTGATGATATTATATCTAGTACCTGGCAGGTCTTTTACTCTTCCTCCACGGATTAAAACTACGCTATGCTCCTGAAGGTTGTGTCCTTCTCCTGGAATGTAGCTAGTAACTTCGATGCCGTTGGAAAGACGTACTCTGGCGATCTTTCTAAGAGCTGAGTTAGGCTTCTTTGGGGTAGCTGTCTTAACAGCTGTACAAACACCTCTCTTCTGTGGAGAGCTTGTGCTTGTTCCTTTCTTCTGTAAAGAGTTGTATCCTCTTAACAGAGCCGGAGCTGTTGCTTTTTTCTCAGATGTCTGTCTACCCTTTCTAACTAACTGATTAAATGTTGGCATGGGTTTCACCTCCTGTGATATTGTCTGTGGTTGCTGTATGTCAGCTTATCTTGCACACAGGCATAATAACCTGTATGCACGCTATCATATTATAAGCATTCCATTTTAGGCTGTCAAGAGCAAATTTATTTATTTTTTTAAAGATTTATTTTTTGTAACATTCCCCATTCCTTCTTGACATTTTTTCATCCCATCACTATACTTTAGGTGACACGCTGGGGGAGCAACCAGAATCCTTTTGGATTTTCGCTGAGACGGGCATCAGCCCGAACCCTTACTACTTGAACCGGATAATACCGGCGTAAGGAAGCACATATGAGAATCACATATGCATTTGTTTTCCCCTCCTGTGTACATTTTACAATAGGAGGCTTTTTTATGCTTACAACCATTCACAACATTCTTGTCAACACAGATGGCGGTCTGACTACCGCTGGATACACTGTGAGTATCCTCGCCTTTCTTCTTTTTATTCTGGGAGCTGGTCTCTTACATTCCCATTCTTCCCAAGAACAAAAACATATGCCGGCAAAACAGCTTGCCTGGTGTGCCGCTGCCATGGCACTTGCATTCCTCACTTCTTATATAAAGCTGTTCCATCTGCCATTTGGTGGTTCTGTCACATTGTTCAGCATGTTTTTTATCTGTCTGATCGGTTACTGGTTTGGACCTAAAACAGGTATCCTGACCGGATTGGCATATGGCATTTTACAGTTTCTCCAAGAACCATTTGTTTTAAACTTCTTCCAAGTATGCTGTGACTATATTTTTGCATTTGCAGCGCTTGGCCTTGCAGGTTTCTTTTCAAAATCCAAAAATGGACTTTTAAAAGGCTACATTTTGGGTATCCTAATGCGTGGAGCTTTTCATTCCCTTGGAGGCTATCTGTACTGGATGGACTACATGCCGGAAAACTTCCCCCAGAGCCTCACTTCCCTGTATCCGATCGTGTATAATTATTCCTATATTTTAGCAGAAGGAATTCTGACCATCATCGTTATAATGCTTCCTCCTGTACAAAAAGCTCTTATCCAACTCAAGAAAAATGCCATTGCATAATCTGGATATGTATTGTAAGATGAAGAAAAAAAGGCGGTGTTTTTATGATATATCCTGCGATCATCGGTGCGCTTGCCACAGCAGATCAGTTTCTCAAACAAGCCATTGAAAAAGATAAAGAGGGCGTATTTCCCAGAGAACTTCATGGCAGCAAAGGAAAGATCCTTCTTTACAGAAACCATAATTCCGGCTTTTCTTTTGGATTCTTAAAAGAGTATCCTGATCTGATCCGTGCTGTTCCACTTGCCGGTCTCTCTGCTTTTGGCGGAATTCTGGGATTTTTGAGTGTTCGAAAGGGCTATTTTCTTCATAAAGCCTCTCTCTGCCTGATTTTGGCAGGAGGAGCCAGCAATCTCTATGACCGGATCGTACGTGGACATGTAGTAGATTATTTTTCTATCCAGTGGAAACATCTGAAAAAACTTGTATTAAACTTAGGCGATGTCTTCATTTTTTTTGGAGCTTTTCTTTTTGCCCTATCAGAACTTCTGTCTTGGCTTCTGGAATCACCTAAAAGATCACATTCCTCTGCCTCAAAGAAGATGTTCTGTTTACACCAAAGGCATCCTCACTTATAATATGACGTTGGGGTCAAAAGGATTTATCCTAGTATCATAATAAAAAAAATCCTGCATATCTTTTAAAAAAATATGCGGGATTTTTTCTTATGTCAGAACTTTGTTCTATGGTTATTCCTTCTGAAGATTATGCAGATTTTATTATTTATTATACAGGACTGCGCCAGCGCATTGAACAAATGTACCCAGATAACTGTCTTCTTTTTCCTACATCTGAATATTTCTTTTATTATGAAAAAATCGCAAATGGAGAGCTTTCACCTGAACAGGCATTCTCATACTTTTCCATCCCCAAACTCTATGCTCCACTTGATATAACCAGTATGGAATCTTCCGGAATCACACAAAATCAGAATAATCCACTCCTTAATCTGACGGGTAAGGGGGTTTTGATCGGTTTCATGGATTCTGGAATAGACTGGAAAAATCCTGTTTTTCTGGGAGAAGACCAAAACACACGGATTCTTCGTATCTGGGATCAGACAATCTCTCCTGATACACAAAGCGATTTTTCCTCTCCCAGTCTTTTCCCCTATGGAACGGAATACTCTCATGATAGCATTCAGGCTGCACTACGCGGTGAAATCCCAGATCTTCCAACCAAAGACGAAACAGGGCATGGAACATTTGCAGCAGCGGTCGCAGGTGGACGGCAATTGCCTGACATTCCCTTTACAGGTGCTGCCCCCAATGTCTTTATTGCCATGGTCAAACTCAAACAGGCAAAACAATATCTGCGCCGTTTTTTCCGTGTTCCAGAAAACACTCCTGCCTATCAAGAAAATGACCTGATTGCTGCTGCCATTTATCTGACAACACTTGCCCGTCAAGAAAATCTTCCTCTTGTCCTATGTATTACTACTGGTACTTCCAGTGGAAGTCATGATGGCACATCCCCCTTTTGCAGAGTTTTGGAAGAGATCTCCAAACAGATCGGCTGTATTGTTGTCTCAGCAGCAGGAAATGAAACCGGAAGAGCGCATCACTATATGGGAAAACTAGATCAATCCTCTCCATCTGAAACCGTCAATCTGCGTGTTGGAGAACGTGAGAGTGGCTTTACCTTAGAACTTTGGTCTAATCTCCCTGAACGCTATTCCATACGTTTCACCACTCCATCCGGAGAATCACTCCAAAACATCTTTTCTTATAGTCGTGAAGAACAACGCCTTACGTTCCGCCTCGACCCGACTATTATCTATCTCTCCTACCATGAAACAGAATCCGGCACAGGAAACGTCATGGTTTTAATGCGTTTTTATAATCCTTCTGCCGGAGTCTGGCGTATTCAGG
>CAJMNU010000193.1 GCA_905214855.1 uncultured bacterium
GTGTTCAGATGAATATCAAGGCATTAAATGATGTGATCGACTCCCTGAAATGGGAGGGGGGGGATGTCCTCATTTTGAATGAGGATAATCAGGTCATGAACCGTAGTAAGGAGGAAACGGAAAAGTATCATCTGGAAGAATTCTCTGAGGATATGAATACCCTTGATGTAAAAGGAGAGAAATTTATTGTTCGTGTAGAAAAATCAGAATATTTGGATTGGAAGTATGTATCTTTGATACCAGAAAAAGTGATCAGTTCACCTACATCAAGGATCCGCAATGTGTTTATGATAGGAAGTGTATTTTGTCTTTTCATTGGATTTGTGGTCTCATGGCAGATGACTCGTTTAAATTATAATCCATTGGAAAGTTTGTTGGATTTGATTTCTATACATAAAAGCAGAGATGAAGACGAGGATACATACAACAATGAGTATTTGTATCTTAGAAAAAAGACAAAAGATCTGATTCAGGAACATACAGATTTCCGTCATATGTTAGCGAATAATCAAAAAATCATCCATCAATATTATCTGACTAGATTGTTGGAGACATCTTATGATGAGAAAAATGTTCTGACAGAGAAAGATAAGACACTGGAAAAGTTTCAAAAAAGTAGTAATATGGTACTTTTATTGAAAGCCGAAAATCAGGATACAAAACAAACCGGCAAAGAAGATGCAGAAAATACAGAAAAGGGAAAAAGAGACAGTCTTAAAAAATTTATTATAGAAAATATATTCAGAGAGCAGGCTGGAGTACATTTTGATCTTGAAATCGTAGATGTGGGTGAGATGCTTGCTGTAATACTTCCTTTATCAAATGAAAAAGAAGGAAAAGAGATTCTTTTAGAAGTGACAGAGAATGTACAGAATTTCATCCAGACCAATTTTTCTTTCCGTGTCATTGCACTTGCTGGAAATAGTCATGATGGATTTGACGGAATTCATCTGTCTTATATGGAAGCAAGACAGATGGAAGAATTTATCCAACAGTTGGAGACAGATTATATCTCATACGAAGATGTCAAAACTTTGTCTGATCAGGGATATTATTATCCTATTAATATTGAGAGTAAGATTTTATCAGCATTACAGTCTGGAAATGAAGATGCGGTAAATACTTATGTACGCAATATTTTTGATGTCAATTATAAGCAGAATCGGATTCCGCCATTGATGATGCGCTGTCTGGTCTATGATGTGATGGGAACTTTGCTGAAAGGGATTTCTGAAAATGGTTCGATTTCTAGGATTGAGGAATATGCAGATTTGAAATTATTGTCAGTGAAGATGCCTTATGTGCAGCTTTTGCGATATTTTGAAAATATTATCCATGTGATCTGCGAGGAAAATAGTCAAAATGTAGAAGAGAATAATGAGCAGGAAACGGGAAATCAGCTGAGTCTGAAAGTGATGGAATATATTCAGAATAATTATCAGAATCCAGATTTAAATATTTCACAAACAGGACTGTATTTTCATATGACTCCGGCATATTTATCTATGTTGTTTAAAAAGCAAACAGGGGAGAGCCTCCTCAAATATATCAGTCAGGTAAGAGTGGATGCTGCAAAGACACTGTTAGAGGAAGGAAAAAATGTGACAGAGGTTGCAGAGATGGTTGGTTTCAGAGATTCCTCCACCTTTATACGTGTATTTAAGAAAACAACAGGTATGACGCCAGG
Source organism: uncultured bacterium (assembly GCA_905214855.1). Classification (GTDB taxonomy): domain Bacteria; phylum Bacillota; class Clostridia; order Lachnospirales; family Lachnospiraceae; genus CAJMNU01. The sequence goes on from CAJMNU010000193.1 coordinate 1,688, forward strand.
GCAAATCCGTCAGAGATGATAGAATGAATATATAAATGAAGAAAAAAGGCGCTTTTTTGTGAAACAAAGAGATAAAAAACGGGGAAATATGTGTAAATGTAGTTAAAAATGATAAAATTATTCACTTTTACTATGGAAAAATATACAAATATGCTATAATAGATACATCTAACAATATAGACAGTAAAACAGGGAAGGGAAAGAAAAACTATGAGAAGATCATGGAAAAAAGCGCTTGCAGTATTGACTACAACAGCATTGACAGCTTCCATGCTGGCAGCTTGTGGCGGCGGCAAAGATGAGACCACAGCAGCAAATAGTGGAGCGGGCAAAGAAGAGACTACAAAGGTTGAAACTGAAACAACAGCAGCTGACAAGGGGACTACAGCGGCAGATACGCAGGCATCCGCAACTCCGACAGAGGTTACATATCCTTTGGAGAAGGGTGAAAAGATCACATATTGGGTACAGTTGAATGGTAATGCATCTGCAAACTATACAAACTTGGGTGATACTGAGTTTGGTAAAGCACTGAAAGAACAGACTGGTATTGATGTAGAGTTCCAGCATCCGGCAGCAGGTCAGGAGAAAGAGCAGTTTAACCTGATCATTGCAGATGGAAATCTTCCAGATCTTATGGAGTATAACTGGGTGAAAGGTTATCCGGGTGGTCCGGAGAAGGCAATCCGTGATGGTGTTATCATTCCTTTGAATGATGTGATTGATCAGTATTGTCCGAACCTGAAGGCATATCTGGCAGAGCATCCAGAAGTAGATAAGATGATCAAGACAGATGATGGAAACTATTTTGCATTCCCATTCATTCGTGGTGAAGAGAAACTTCGTGTAACTGTTGGTGGATTTATCCGTAAAGACTGGCTGGATGAACTGGGACTGGAAGTTCCTACAACAGTTGATGAGTGGCATACAGCTCTGACAGCATTCAAAGAGAAGAAAGGCGCTGAAGCTCCATTCTGCTTTGACTGGGCAAACTTTAAAGATAAGAACATTATTTCCTATGCATATGATGCTATGTATGGATATTATGTAGGTGATGATGGAAAGGTTCATTATGGACCAATGGAAGATAACTTTAAAGAGTATCTGACAACCATGAACCAGTGGTATAAAGAAGGACTTCTGGATAAGGATATGGCTAGTTTGAATGGTGATCAGGTTACTTCTAAGATGACAACTGATAAAGCTGGTGCTTCTATTGGTTGGGCAGCATCCCGTATGCAGGTATTTATGACAACAGCTCAGGCAAAGAACCCAGATTACTTATTAGTACCAACAACAGTTCCGTCTCTGGAAAAAGGAAAACCTGCTAAGATGGGGTATATTGAGAATGCATTCCCGGATGTTTCTGTAGCAATCACAACAAGCTGTAAGAATGTAGAGCTGGCAGCAAGACTGTTAGATTATGGTTATGGTGAGGCTGGTCACAATCTGTACAACTTTGGTGTAGAGGGCGTTTCCTATGAGATGAAAGATGGCGTTCCGACTTACACAGATACTGTTCTGAACAACCCAGATGGATGGCCACTGGCACAGTCTCTGGCTAAACATATCCGTGGAAACTACAA
>CAJMNU010000194.1 GCA_905214855.1 uncultured bacterium
AGTGTATGGGAGATATCAAAAGGTATCTCCTATGTTTTTTGTGCCGAATTTCGGCACAGCACTGGAAAAGTATAACAACAAGACTGAAAACGGGTATGCTGGAGCATTTGGATAGGCAATCGATAGATTCCAGTTGTTCTAATAAAATCCCCTCGGAGATCAGTTCTCTGAGGGGAGTATTTTACAACAATTCTCTCACATCGCATTCCAGTGCATCTGCCAGTGCGATTGCATTTCTAAGCATCATTTTCCCGGTATCGTATTCTCCGTACTCATATTTCTGTATCTGCCGTAGGTTGATTCCAGATTTTTCTGCCAATTCTTGTTGCGTCATGCCCATAAATTTTCTGAGTTCTTTTAATTCTGCCATGATTTTCTCCATTTCTCCCCGTAGCCGATAGGTCAGCAATTTAATTAGATTTTCGTTATCTCCTTTGCTTTATCTTATGGTCTTATTATACGCCTTGTAAGGCACAAAGTCAATGAAAAAATGAGAAATTTTTATGAATATTTTATGGATAAATAACAGGAATTCTAGTATATGGTGAAAGGTATCTCGCATGTTTTTTGTGCCGAAATTCGGTACAACGCAGTATGAGGTGATGAGATTATGGTGTTTTCAATTCAAATGACAGAAGAAATAGAGCTTGGCATAACTTTAAAATATAAGATAGATATCTTATGTCTGACTGTGCCGAATTTCGGCACAGCCATTTCTTCACACAAGTTGATCCATATCAATTTTTTCAAGATCTTTACGCAACCATTCGATATCTCGATGCGTGTATGTTTTTTCCGTTACATCATCGATCTGATGTCCGGCCATAAGTTTTAGGGCAAATTCATCCATAGAACACTTTTTGGCTGCAGTAATAAATGTAGTCCGGGGATCATGAGGTCTATGAAGAGTATTGATCTTTAGATTTTCCAGAAGTTTTGCAAAACGATAAGAATATTTATCATAAGTTAAGCGCATTCCTCTTCTGGAAGTCGGATCATTTAGCAAATGGTCACTGTGTAAGGCTACAGCCTCTTCATATAGTTTTTTCACCAATGGACGGATCTTGGTATGGATAGGAACAATTCGTTGCTTTCCTGCTTTTGTTTTCATCACGCCACCTCTTATACTTTCTCATTGATTTTTTTGCCCAGAATACCTGTCGGTTTTACCAGCAAAACAACAATCAGCACAGAAAATACGATTGCATCTGAAAGCTGAGAAGAAATATAGGCTTTTGAGAGATTCTCGATCACTCCCAAAAGAATACCTCCGATCATAGCACCCGGAATTGAACCGATCCCGCCAAATACGGCTGCAACAAACGCTTTGATACCGGGCATAGCACCTGTATATGGGGTTAAGGACGGATATGCAGAGCATAAAAGTGCCCCTGCAATAGCAGCCAATGCAGAGCCGATCGCAAATGTCAGAGCGATCGTTTTATTTACATTGATACCCATGAGAGTAGCAGCCGCTCTGTCCTCAGATACTGCTAACATTGCCTGCCCTGCTTTTGATTTTTTAATAAATAACATCAGTGCGATCATAACCACCACGCAGGATACGATCGTCACGATCGTCTCACCGGAGATCACAAGCTGACCGCCAGCCAGTTTCAAAGCCGGTATTCCAACTACCGAAGTAAATGCCTTTGTGTTTGCACCAAATAACAGCAATGCCACATTCTGAAGCAGATAACTGACACCGATCGCCGTGATCAGTACTGCCAATGGAGAAGCACCTCTCAAAGGTCTATAAGCGATTCTCTCGATCAGTACGCCAAGCACAGTACATGCCGCCACTGCAATGATCACTCCCACAAGCGGAGGCATTCCCAATGTACTGACTGCTACAAAAATCACATAAGCACCCATCATGATCACATCGCCATGGGCGAAATTCAGCATTTTAGCAATACCATAAACCATGGTGTATCCAAGTGCGATCATTGCATAGACACTCCCCAGGCTTATGCCATTGATTAAATAGGATACGAAGCTCATACTCACACCTCTTTTAATAGTATTTCTTTTAGCATTTGTAAAGCGGATGCCATACGATGCCATAATGTCGGAATTATAACATAAAATCTGCTAAGGAACAAGAGAGGATGCCCAGGAAACCATGGATCATACTGGCATTTGCCTCACCTGTTCCTAGGGACACCCTCTCCTTATCATACTCCTGTTTTATTTTTTCAAAACAGGTTTGTTCTGTCTGTTACTTATTCCATTGCAGTATAAACACCATTTGCAATCTTCATTGCCTTAGGTGCTTTCTCAGGCTCTCCTGCTGCATTCCATGTCATACCAAGACCTGTCAGTCCATCCGTCTTAATCTTTGTCATAGATGTCTTTAATGCTTCACACATATCAGATACTGCCATATCTGGTGTCAGACCAGCATCTTCTGCTGCTACCTTTACTGCATAGACTGCATCATATGCATCAGCTGCAAACTGGATCGGTGTTGTACCATAATTTTCCTCATATGCTTTTACAAAGTTCTGTGTCATCTCATCTGTAGCATCTGCCACAAATGGTGTTAAAAGCATCAGACCTTCTGCAAGAGAAATATCAAAATTCTCTACCTGCAGAATACCATCTATACCATCATCCAAAAAACAGTGGTGCAAATCCCATCTGGTCTGCCTGTTTTAAGATCAAAGAAGCCTCAGAATAGTAGATTGGCAAAAATACCATCTCTGCTCCGCCATCTTTAGCTTTCTGCAGCTGTGTTGTAAAGTCTGTATTAGTTTCTGCTGTAAATGCCTCACTGGACACGATCTCCAGTCCCTGATTTGGTGCTTCAGCTGTGAACTTCTCTGTGATACCAGTTGAATATACACTAGAACTGTCATAGATAATAGCAATCTTGGATGCCAGCTTATGCTCGCCGATGTACTGTGCAGAAGCAGAACCCTGATCTGGATCAGAGAAGCATACACGGAATACGTTGTCATTTGCCACACACTCTACTGCAGAACCAGATGGAGTGATCTGGAACAGATTGTCTGCTGCGGACTCTGCTGCTACAGAAATACAAGGAGTAGATGTTGTTGTTCCTACTAAGATCTGCATTCCCCAGTCTTTTAATGTATTATAGGCATTGATTGATTTTTCTACATCGTTTTCATCATCCTGAAAATTATACTCAATCTGATGACCATTGATACCGCCTGCTGCATTGATCTCCTTGACAGCCAGATCTACACCATCTCTTACTGCCTCTCCATATACTGCTGCTGCTCCAGTGATCGGTCCGA
>CAJMNU010000195.1 GCA_905214855.1 uncultured bacterium
GGCAATGTTCGCTGTATAAGAGGACAACGTTTCTTTTCCGATCACGGTATTCAGATACTCTGTCTCTTCTGCACTTCTTCCATCATTCCAAAGAATTGCCGGACGGATCACTTCATCCTTTTCATCCAAAGTGACAAGCCCATGCATCTGACCACCAAAGCTGATTCCTGCTACCTGACTCTTATCACAATGGTCTAACAGATCATGAAGTCCTTCCATGACTCCCTTCATCCAATCCTGCGGATTCTGTTCTGACCAGCCCGGATGTGGAAAATACAGTGGATATTCCTTAGAAATCACACCTTCAATTCCTCCATCCTGATTCATCAAAAGCAATTTTACTGCCGAAGTTCCAAGATCCACACCAATATACAACATCTGCCCTCTCCTCCTGTTATTCTCCTATCATCCTTTGACACTCTCTTGAAAAATGGAAAAATCCCTTTTTCTTTTGTAAGGATCATTCACCAAATACAGCCTTATAATCTGTCTGGAATTTCTGGATTCCCTGATCTGTAAGTGGATGTTTTGTCATCTGCTCTAATACTTTATACGGAACAGTTGCAATATCAGCACCTGCTCTTGCACACTCGATCACATGGATCGGATTTCTTACACTTGCTGCAATGATCTGTGTCTGAATATCATGCATCTGGAAAATCTCTGTGATATCCTCGATCAGATTGATTCCAGACATGGAAATATCATCCAGACGACCCAAAAATGGAGATACATAAGTAGCGCCTGCTCTTGCTGCTAAAAGAGCCTGAGCTGCTGTAAAGATCAAGGTCACATTGGTCTTGATCCCCTCTGCATTCAGCACTTTTACTGCCTTGAGTCCTTCCACTGTCATTGGGATCTTAACTACCATATTGGGATGGATTGCTGCAATTTCACGTCCCTCTTTGATCATTCCTTCTGCATCCACTGTAGTTGCTTTTACTTCTCCACTGATCGGTCCATCCACGATAGAAGTGATCTCTTTGATCACTTCGTTAAAATCACGTCCTTCTTTTGCGATCAGAGACGGATTTGTAGTTACTCCGCAGATGATCCCCATGTCATTGGCTTTCTTAATATCCTCTACATTTGCAGTATCAACAAAAAATCTCATATGTTTCCTCTCCCTTTCCTACTCCTTATAGTGGAGCATGTCGTATACCTTAGTTACTGTTTTTATTATAAGAAACCCTGTGCTTTTTGGCTAGTTAAAACTTGTCATATCAATGGCATTTTTTTGTCTTTTTCCTGCCATCTTCTCCAAATTTCTCCTATATTCTCCCGGAAGCACATCAAAGCGTTTCTTAAATGCAGCTGCAAATGCCTTACTATTCGGAAATCCATGATTTAAAGCAATATCTCCGATATAATGATCTGTCTCCACCAGTTCCTGAACAGCAAATTCCAACCTAAGATTCTGAAGAAATGTCTTATAATTCATACTTGCATATTTTCTAAACATCCTCGATAAATAGGCAGATGAAAAGCCAAAATGAGATGCGATCAGTTCCAGACTCAATTCTTGGTTATAATTTTCCCTTATATAATCTGTAATATCAGAAAGACGGTTCAGATTCCTGTTCTGTCTCAAAAGTTCTCTGTCTGATTCATCTATTTTGTATTCTGTCACCATCTCATACAACATCAAAGAAAACAGACCATTGACAGCCAGATTATAGCCATATTCCTTTTTCTCATAAATCTCAAACATCTGTCTGATCCTGTCCATGATCGCATAGTCATTCCCATTTTTTGACCGCATAAAATAAATGTAATCGTCCACCCCCAGATATCCATTGAAATTCTTCAAAGGAATCTGAAGCACAATCGTTCGGTTTGGAACAGGCGCTTCGATTTCATGCAATTCGTTGGAATTCACCAGAATAAATGGATTCTCTTTGGAACTGAGGGGATATAAAACATCATCAATATAAAAATTCAGTCTTCCCTCACACACCACATAAATCTCTACAGATCTATGCCAGTGTTTTGGGACACGGTATTTTCCCCCTGCTCCCTCAAAAGGGAACATTCTAAATGTAAGATCTTCATTCGGAATTACAATCTCATGCTTATAATTCATCTATTATCTCACTCCATTCTCATCTGAAATCCAAATTTTCATGCCACTGCAAAATCAGATGTTTCTCTTAACTCTTAGTAAATTGCCCTGACACCCAGATCAGAATCCAATGTATTCATATTATATAAGAGCAGGATATCCGTGATCTCTGCATGTTCCTTTATAAATTTGGAAGGTCCTGTTTTATAATATCTGGTATCAAATACATAAATTTTCTTATAGTGATGTGCCAAAAAAGGTACTAAGGAATTTGCATAACTGTCCTTGATCAAAACAAGCACACGATCTGATTCTGCTGTTTTATTTTCAATTTCTACAAGCGGATGAATATTATCCAAAAACAGAGAATATTTGTCTTTTTTCTGGAGATAATCCAGATTATACAGACTATCCGTAACCATTCCGGTATCCTGATATGTCACTGTCAATGTATCCTTTGGATGATCAAACAATGTGATCGTATCCCCATCCCGTGTATAATCATTTACCTTGGAATAAATCGTTCCTTTAAATTCCTGTGTTACCTCCCGTTTATCCCAATCTTCCAGTTCCACTGCCTCAAATCCTTTTTCTTTGCAATATGCACGGTATGCCTGATATGCCCCATAAGATGTCCAGTGATGGTCTGTCCGATAAAACATCTGCTCATTCTGTGCCTTTAACAGATCTTCACTACAATCAATTTGATTCATTCCAACACCTTGATAGATCTCCTCTGCCGTTTTCATCTGATCAGGCACAGAGACAAAGGGTGGTAATTTTTCTTCATATACCCACACTGCAGTTGGGATCAGCATCAGATCCATCTCCTGATCTGGCAGCTTTTCTGCAAAATTATGCAAGATTCCAATGATCTTATCTGTATTTTTAGGTCTTTGATATTCTTCGATCAAATATCCATCATCTGCAATATACACACCATTGATCTCACATTTCCCAAGTGCAATTTCAGTCTTTGTCTTCATTCCCATAAAAAAATCTCGAAATGGAAAATGATCGGACACATAAGAACTAAGATCTTCCATATAAGAACCATCTTTTACATTTTCCCAAGACCATTTAGGAAAAGCCTCCAGATAACGGTTTTCCTGCTCAGAAAAGCTCTCTTTTTTCATTCCGATCAGTCCCACAGAACCTCCCAAAATGCACAAAGACAAGACAACA
>CAJMNU010000196.1 GCA_905214855.1 uncultured bacterium
GGCTGAAGCCCTAGATGTTGATATGCGTGTTCTGTTACCATTCTGCCTCTGGGCGTTCTGTTTAAAAAGCCTTGCATCAACAGATATGGCTCATACACATCTTCCAATGTACCCGCATCTTCTCCGATTGAAGCAGCAAGTGTGTCCAATCCTACCGGACCACCGGAAAACTTCTGGATAATCGTAAGCAGGATATTTCTATCATTCTGATCCAGCCCCAGCTTGTCCACCTCCAAAATATCCAGTGCAAAATTCGCCACCTCTCTGGTGATCACGCCATCATATTTTACCTGTGCAAAATCCCGAACCCGTTTCAGCAGGCGGTTTGCCAGTCTGGGTGTTCCTCTGGATCTGCGACCGATCTCCATTGCACCATCCTCTTCGATCTCCACATCCAATACCTTAGCAGAACGGATAACTATGGCTTGCAATTCTTCTGGTGTATAAAAATCCATCTTCTGTACAAAACCAAAACGATCTCTCAATGGTGCTGTCAGAAGCCCTGCTCTGGTGGTTGCCCCTACAAGAGTAAATTTGGGAAGATCCAGACGGATAGAACGTGCTGATGTATCTTTTCCCAACATAATATCAATTGCAAAATCTTCCATTGCAGGATATAAGACTTCCTCTACCTGTCGGTTCAAACGATGGATCTCATCCACAAACAGGACATCTCCCTCCTGAAGACTATTCAAAATCGCTGCAATCTCTCCTGGCTTTTCAATCGCCGGTCCTGATGTCACTTTCATATGTACACCCATCTCATTTGCAATAATACCACAAAGAGTTGTCTTTCCCAATCCCGGAGGACCATAAAACAGAATGTGATCCAGAGATTCTCCTCTTGCCTTTGCGGCATCAATAAAAATCTTGAGATTTTCCCTGATTTTTTGCTGTCCAATATAATCCTTCAAATATTGGGGTCTTAAATTTGTCTCTATCTTCTTATCTTCTTCTGTCAATTCTGTTGTGATCGTTCTTCTCTGTGCCATATCTTACCTGCTCTTTATTTTTCTTATACTTATTGCTATCAACATTCATTGTATCATTCTTTTCACCATTTGGGCAGTCAGACTCTCTGCCATCCAAAACCAGTGTACTTCTGTACTTCTATCTCCAAATCTCCTATAATAGATAACGAAGAGATTTTTTAAGAATATCTTCTGATGTCATATCAGAGCTTACCTCCACCTGTTTCACCGCTCTGGAGGCATCTGCTGCTCCATATCCCAACGCCACAAGGGCATCTGCCGCTTCCCGTGCTGCACTGAACATATCAGATACATCCACCCTTGCTGAATCTGTCTCATTGGAAGTTGCTGTCAATACCTCATCTGGATCTATCCTGTCCTTTAACTCCAAAATCACTCTCTGAGCCGTCTTCATCCCTACTCCGGGTGCCTTTGAGAGTGCCTTGGCATCTCCGGTAAAAATCGCCACTCGCAAAGCATCTGGTCTCAAAGCAGACAACATCGCCAAAGCGCCTTTAGGACCTATTCCAGTGACTCCCAAAAGTTTCTGGAACATAGACAAATCTTGTCTGTGAAAAAATCCATATAGACTCATTGCATCTTCCCTGACCAAAAAATATGTAAAAATCTTTACTTCCTCCCCCAGCTTAGGAAGTTCATCCAACAAAGAAAGCGGAACATGAATTTCATACCCAATCCCTTGGTTCTCCACCACTATGATATCGTCTAATATTTCTGTCAATTTTCCTTTTATATATGAAATCATGCTATTTTACCAAACTTTCCTTCCCAATTTTACTTCTTAAACATATATCACTACAAAATCATGATCTTGTATCGAACATCTTTATACAATGATTATACCACGGGCAATATTTCATTGCAAGGAGAGTCGAACAAATATTCTATTTTAATCTTGACTTCTGTTTTATCTCTTTCTATAATCAAAGTATTCTATTTCGACATCATTTTACATTCAGGAGGCATTATGATCACGATTCAAGATACGATCCAACTTCCAGACACATACCCATTAGAACGGCTGGGAAACCCAAAAGATATTCTGTTTTTTGATATTGAAACCACTGGTTTTTCTGGTGATACCTCACAATTATATCTTATTGGATGCACATACTATACCTCAACAGGATGGCAGCTCATACAATGGTTTGCAGACACCAAAGACAGTGAGTTGCAGCTTCTTCATGCATTTTTTGATCTATTATCCCATTTTTCTACAGTAGTACATTTTAACGGAGATGGATTTGATATTCCTTATCTGCTCAAACGCTGTGCCCACTATCATCTTGACTATACATTTTCCAAAGTAAAAAGCATTGATATTTATAAGAAATTCCGCCCTTATAAGAAACTTCTTGGTTTGAGCAGTCTCAAACAAAAATCCATTGAACAATTTCTTGGGGTTCAGCGGAAAGATACTTACAGCGGCGGCGAATTAATTTTGGTCTATCACGACTATCTTCATTCCAAAGATCCTATGCTCTACCACATGCTTCTTCTTCACAATACAGATGACCTAAAAGGAATGCCCTCTATCCTTCCTGCACTGTATTATCCAGATTTTTTGGAATCCCCTTTTACATGCTTTTCACAGTATATTGAAACTCTTTCCTCTGCTCCTACACTCATGTTACAAGCACAAAGCCAATTTGCTATACCTGTGCCATTCTCTGCTGTGTCTTCTATTGGCTCAATACAGGTCGAACAAAATATCGTCACTCTACAAATTCCTCTTTATCAGGGAACACTCAAATACTTCTATCCAAACTACAAAGAGTATTATTATCTTCCGGCAGAAGACCGTGCCATCCATAAAAGTGTTGGAGAATTTGTAGAAAAAAGCGCCCGAAAAAAAGCTACTGCACAAACCTGTTATATGAAGCAGTCCGGACTGTTTCTCCCCCAGCTGACTCCACTCTTTGAACCGATATTACGTCAAAACCCAAAGGATACCTTGTGCTTTTCTCAATATAAAGAAACGTTATTTTCTGATCCTTCAAAGTGTACATCCTTTATCCATCAGATATTTGCCTGTGCCGAATCTTCTTACTGTAAGGCAGATGCTTAAAGGAATTCTGGACTTTTCCTGTATTGCCCAGGAGAGATACCTTTCGCCTTTCGAAACGCATCTCCGAAATAATTACCATCATTAAAACCACATCTACATGCAATCTCTGTCACAGAAGCGTCGCTTTTCAAAAGCAGGAGTGACGCTTCCTTGATCCT
>CAJMNU010000197.1 GCA_905214855.1 uncultured bacterium
TTATGGAAGTTATAAGCTCTATGAGATCGCCTGGGGAAATGGCTGGCTGTTTCTTTTGCAGTTAGTTCCATGTGTCAATATTGTAGTTATGGTTATCGTGAACATGAAACTGGCGAAGGCGTTTGGAAAAGGAACTGGTTTTATGATTGGGCTGCTTCTTTTGCCATCCTTATTCTATATGATCTTAGGATTTGGAAGTGCAGAATATGAAGGACCACAGGTATAAGGATTGCTTTTTTAGATGGCTGATTCATCTTTCGGTTTTTTCGAAAGATGAGTCAGCTATCTTTTTGCTAGAAATAGCAGGAAAAATATGATATGATACCAGAGTCTGATAAAAGACAATGAAGAAGACAATATAGGAGATAAAAATATGCGGTATCATAATATTACAAAAGACGATATGCTCAACGGAGAAGGGCTTCGTGGAGTGCTTTGGCTTGCAGGATGCAGCCATCACTGTCCAGAATGTCAGAATCCGATCACATGGGATGCATGCGGAGGTCTTCCTTTTGATGAGGAGGCAAAGAAGGAACTTTTTGGATATCTGGAACGCCCGTATGTGTCTGGTCTGACACTGAGTGGAGGAGATCCTCTTTTTATGGGAAATAGAGATGAAGTGGGAAGTCTGATGGCAGAGGTAAAGGAACAATTTCCTGAAAAAACGATCTGGATGTATACTGGATATAACTGGGAGGAGATCTGTGATCTTCCTTATATTAAGCTGGTGGATGTGCTGATCGATGGGAAATTTATAGTAGCTCAGAAGAATATAAAACTGCATTGGAGAGGGAGCGCAAACCAGAGAGTGATCGATGTAAAAAAGACCCTAAAGAGTGGAGAGGTTGTTTTGTACGAGATAGAATAAAAGGATTAGAAAGGATAATGGAAGAAGGATGGAAACAATCAAGATCAAGTATTTTTCAGATGAGATTGAAAAACTTTGCTATGTGGATGGAAAATCAGATTGGATCGATTTAAGAGCCGCAAAAGAAGTAGAGATGAAAAAAGGAGACTGGGTTCTGATTCCGCTTGGAGTGGCAATGGAACTGCCAAAGGGATATGAAGCCCATATTGTTCCAAGAAGCAGTACCTATAAAAATTTTGGTATCATTCAGGCAAATCATATGGGAGTCGTGGATGAGAGCTATTGCGGCGATCAGGATCAGTGGCATTTTTCTGCTTTGGCAATGAGGGACACAGTGATCCACGTCAATGACCGCATCTGCCAATTCCGTATTATGGAACATCAGCCACAGATCCTGTTTGATGAAGTGGAAAATCTGGGAAACAGTAACAGAGGCGGTTTTGGGAGTACAGGAAAACAGTAAAAACGTATGGGATGTTGAGCGATCAGAGATTCGGGCAGAAAGAGTGGAGAGGCACGATGAGGAAAAATAAGAAGGTGTTTTTGATTCTGCTGACCTGTGGGACACTCTTACTTGCAGGATGCAAAGAGGGAATATCAAAAGAAGATTACAGGATGGCAGGAATTACAGCTTTGGATGAGGGACGTTATGAGGAGGCAGTGACGCAGTTTGATGAAGCGATATCCCATTCGAATGGTCTGGTAGGAAAATTTGAGCTGGATGTATTAAAATACCGAGCAGAGGCAGAATATGCAATGGGAGATTATACATCTGCGGCACAGACATATCAGATCCTGTTGCAGGCAGATGAGGAAAAAGCAGAGTATTATTATTTCCTCAGTATGGCACAGGCTTCTATGGGAGAGCTTTCAAAGGCGCAGGAGTCATTTGAGAAGGGAAAGACATTGAAACAGGATGCATCTGGAAGTGGTGAGGCAAGGCTTGTTTTGGGACAGGAACTGTTAAAACAGGGACAGACAGAGGAGGCAATGACCTTGCTGGAGGAAGCTATGTCACAAGGAACAGCTTCACCAGCGCTCTATAATCAGATCGGACTTTGTTATCTAAAGCAGGATGAACCACAGAAGGCGGCAGAGGCATTTGAACAGGGAATCACAATGTGGGAACAGGAACAGACTGACACAGCAGAAGTTTCGTCATCAGAAGATTCTGTGAAACAGGAACTTTTGTTTAATCAGGTGGTGGCATATGAATATTGCAGTGATTTTGCCAAGGCGAGAGAATTGTTAGAAGCATATGTGACAGTTTATACAGAAGATGAGGAAGCAAAGAGAGAGCTGGAGTTTTTGAAAACTCGTTGAGAAATATGAACTGTATAGATTTTTGGATTTAACAGACGGGAGAAATGAAGTGTTTGAAATAGAAGAGGCAAAAGAGCGTGTGATTCTTGTCGGGGTCAGTACCTGTGAGGAGGATGACACAGCAGCTTCTCTAGATGAGCTGGAGGAGCTGGTAAAGACTGCGGGAGCGGTCACATTGGATAAGATCATTCAGAACAGGGAGCAGATCCACCCAGGAACGTATCTGGGAAAGGGAAAATTAGAAGAAGTCAGATGGAGGATTTTTGAGACAGAGGCGACAGGGATCGTATGCGATGATGAATTATCCCCTGCACAGCTGAGAAATCTGGAGGAAGCATTGGATACTAAGGTTATGGATAGAACGATGGTGATTCTGGATATCTTTGCCCGTCATGCGACCACCAGAGAGGGAAAAATTCAGGTTGAACTGGCACAATTAAAATACCGTGCGGTGCGCCTTGTGGGACTGCGCAATTCTTTATCCCGTCTGGGAGGCGGAATTGGAACAAGAGGACCAGGAGAATCAAAGCTGGAATCGGATAGACGTTTGATCCATGAACGGATCGGGAGATTGAAAGCAGAACTGGAGGAAGTGAAACGCCACAGAGAGGTATCCAGACAACTTAGAGGGAAGAGCCATACACCAGTGGTAGCGATCGTGGGATATACCAATGCAGGAAAGTCCACACTGTTAAATGCACTGACAGATGCAGGAATCCTTGCTGAGGATAAATTATTTGCGACATTAGATCCGACAACCAGAGGATTGGAACTTCCGGGGGGTCAGAAGATCCTTTTAACAGATACTGTAGGTTTTATCCGAAAATTGCCGCATCACCTGATCGATGCATTCCGAAGTACATTAGAGGAAGCAAAATATAGTGATCTGATCTTGCATGTGGTGGACAGCTCCAATCCATGGCGGGACACGCAGATGTATATTGTATACGAAACGTTAAAGCAGTTAGGAGTGGAGGGAAAAACGGTCATTACTGTCTTTAATAAATGTGATCTTGCCGAA
>CAJMNU010000198.1 GCA_905214855.1 uncultured bacterium
TCTTCAGGTAAGAAGTGATAAAAGCGAGTGCCATAGCTACAGCACAGAATACAAGCTGTCTTGTAGTCAGTTTGTGTTTTTCTGAGTGTTTTCCTGCAAAACAGATTGCAGCCAGGAACAGAATGATTCCTGCGATGATTGCGATGGCGTATCCGGCTGTTGTTAGGCCGCCTTCATTTGTAACCATAAAATTAAACATAAAATAAGACCACCTTTGTCTTGATATGTAAGTTAATATTATCTGGATTTTCCAGACATACTTATTATAAACAAAGGAGTGGATAACGTCAAGACTGCCGATTTTTGACTTTAAACTTCAAAAGTGCTTGTGCTTAAAGGTTATTATGAGTTATGATTACTTGTGGATCCGTTTGCGTGTGAAAGGCGGTGCATATGGATGTATGAGTGGTTTTGGAATGAGTGGAGAGGGATATTTTGTGTCCTACAGAGATCCTAATCTGCGTGAAACCAATGAAGTATATAATGATGTAGTATCTTATCTGGAAAATTTTGATATTGATGAGAGAGATATGACAAAATATGTGATCGGAGCGATCAGCGATATGGACACTCCATTGTCTTCATCTGCAAAAGGAGCAAGAGGTCTGTCAGCATATTTTTCAGGGGTGACACAAGAAATGCTGCAAAAGGAGAGGGATGAGGTGCTTTCTGCTACAGTAGAGGATGTGCGAGCTCTGGCAAAATTGGTAAAAGCGATTTTGGATACTGGCAGTCTGTGTGTTGTTGGAAATGCAAGCCAGATCGAGGGAGAAAAAGAGTTGTTTGGTACGATCGAAAGCCTGTCCTAATATACTGGGCAGCGTGTGAGGAGGAAAAAAGATACATGAAAAAGGAATATAAATCAGGTTTTGTGACATTGATCGGGAGACCAAATGTTGGAAAATCAACATTGATGAACCATTTGATCGGTCAGAAGATTGCGATCACATCAGAAAAGCCACAGACAACCCGAAATCGTATTCAGACTGTATATACAGATGAAAAAGGACAGATCATTTTTTTGGATACACCGGGAATCCACAAGGCAAAAAATAAATTAGGGGAATACATGGTGAATGTCGCAGAGAGAACATTAAAGGAAGTGGATGTGATCCTCTGGCTGGTAGAACCAAGTACCTTTATTGGAGCAGGTGAGCAGCATATTGCAGAAATTCTGCGTCAAGTAAAAACACCCGTAATCCTTGTAATTAATAAGATTGATACAGTAAAAAAAGAGGACGTTTTGCGTTTTATCGATGCATACAAAGATATATGCCATTTTGCAGCGATCATCCCAGTATCTGCACTTAAAAAGATCAATACAGATGCTGTGATTGAAGAAATCTTTAAATATCTTCCAGAAGGTCCTCAGTATTATGACGAGGATACTGTGACAGACCAGCCGATGCGCCAGATCGCAGCAGAGATGATCCGTGAAAAAGCATTGCGTCTTTTGAGTGATGAGATTCCGCACGGCATTGCTGTTGTGATCGAAAAAATGACAGAGAGACAGAATGGTTTGTTTGATATTGAGGCAACAATCGTGTGTGAGAGAGAATCTCATAAGGGGATCATCATTGGAAAAGGTGGAAGTATGCTAAAAAGAATTGGCAGTCAGGCACGCCGTGAAATTGAGAACTTGATGGATGCCCATATCAATCTGCAGCTTTGGGTAAAGGTACGCAAAGAATGGCGTGACAGTGAGCTGTATATGAAAAATTATGGATATGATATAAGAGAAAAGTGATAAACTGGGGGAAGGAAGATGGAGCAGATTCAGGTCAATGGAATGGTGATCAAATCTTCGCCAGTGGGAGAGTATGATAAACGCTTGGTTCTCCTTACCAGAGAGCGGGGACGGATCACGGCTTTTGCAAGAGGAGCAAGGCGTATAAACCATGCTTTGATGGCAGCAACCAGACCATTTGCTTTTGGAGTGTTTACTTTATATCCGGGGCGTGATGCCTATAATGTCCAGACAGCAGAAATTTCGAATTATTTTGAAGAACTTTCTATGGATATGGAGGCAGCGTGCTATGCTTCCTATTTCTTGGAGATAGCAGAATACTATACAAGAGAAAATGTGGATGAAACACAGATGTTAAAATTATTGTATCAATCATTTCGGGCTTTATTAAAACAAGCCATCCCCAATCTTTTAGTGAGAAGTATCTTTGAACTAAAAGCAATGGTGATAAATGGAGAGTATAGTCCAGTGCCTCCTGTTCAGGTGGGAGATGCTGCGGCGTATGCATGGGAGTTTGTGACCAGCATACCCATAGAAAAATTGTATACTTTTACTCTGGCGGAGGATGCTTTGGGAAAATTCAGCAATGCTGTTCATAAGGATATGTGCAAATATGTGGATTGTTCTTTTCATTCTCTGGAAATTCTGGGAGTTCTTGCTGAAAAATAAGAGTAAGACTTGAAAATGAAAATAAAACAAGGTACAATAAACAAGATTCTATGTAATTTAAGCCAGAAGGAGCAGCAATGGGGATTAGAAAAGAAAAACGGAGGCTGGCAATCAGTATTGTGGCGGTTATGTTGTTGTTAAGCGCCTGTGGAAAAGCCTCTTCCAATGAGTTTAAACCAGATGCGAGCAGTATTTATGTCAAAAGAGACAAAACTGTAAAATCTGCTTTGGTGGAACAGTATGAAAATGAATATTATTCGGAAGAAGAACTGAGCCAGTTCCTGAAAGATGCCGTACTCTCCTATAACAATAGTGTACAGGGAGAGGAAAACAATCCGGTTGTTTTAGAGTCTTGCAGTCTGGCAGATGGAACTGCGAGTGCAGTCTTTGCTTATCAGAGTGCAGAGGATTTTTTAAAGTTTGCAGAGGCAGAACAGGACACGGATAATTTGCTTTCCGAGTTTTATGTGATGCAGGTGTCAGATGGATTTTCAGCAGGTCTGATTTTGGATGGGACTTTTGTGAAAGCGAAAGATCAAAAGACTGTAGATGTAGAAAAAATCACCAGACAGAGTGATTTGTACATGGTTGCAGCGACTGGAAAAGCGCTGATCCAGACAGAGGGAAAAATACAATATGTCTCAGAGGGATGTGAAGTAAAAGATGATTTTACTGTACAGACTCCAAATGAAGGACGGTCATATATTATTTTTAAATGATCAGAACAACAGCTTACAGCAGGCTGAGGTCATACAATAGAGGTAGCAAGAAAGAGAGCAAAA
>CAJMNU010000199.1 GCA_905214855.1 uncultured bacterium
CCCATGGGACTTCAGTTTTCTATTACTGCAATTGGAACGATCATTGTACAGGGTGCTGTCAATGTATATGGACCAACTTATATCGCTGGATTTTCGGCAGGAAGTAAGATCCAAAATATTGTGGGAACGGTGTTTGGTTCTTTTGGAGTTACCGCAGCAACTTATGTTGGGCAGAACCTTGGAGCAGGAAAGATAGAAAGAGTTAAAAAGGGAGTTCGTCAGATTGAAGGAATGGTGGTCATATGGGGATTGGTCATGATGGCAGTGATCAGTCTGTTTGGCGCTCAGATGGTGCATCTGTTTATTGATTCAGGGGAAAGTGGTGTGGCAGATGTTGCGATACAGTATTTTAAGGTAGTAGCATGGTGCTATCCATTTTTGGGAAGTATATTTGTATACCGAAATGCGCTTCAGGGAATGGGATATGGATTGATCCCGATGATGGGAGGCGTGTTTGAGCTTGCTGCGAGAGCATTGGTTGTCTGGCTTGTAGCAGCGCAGGGGTCATTTGCAGCAGTATGTTTTTCAGATCCAGCGGCATGGATCGCTGCGTTGATCCCATTAGTGCCATACTATATAATAAAAATGCGTAAAATGACCTCTCAATACGAAATTGGGAGATCAGAAACCATTTGATCTGCGCAAAATGAAAAAAAGTATATAAGAGAGAAAGAGGAGATAACGATGCATTGTACAAAAAAAGTAACAGATAGTGTAATATGGGTTGGAGCAAATGACAGAAGATTGTCCTTGTTTGAAAATTTATTCCCGATCCCAGAGGGAGTTTCTTACAACTCTTATGTGATTGTGGATGAAAAAACAGCATTGATGGATACAGTAGATTCTGGTTCTAGCCGTCAATTCTTAGAGAATGTAGACTATGCGCTGAATGGAAGAAAACTGGATTATCTGGTTGTCAATCATATGGAGCCGGATCATGGAGCCAGCATTGAGGAGGTGCTTCGTCGTTATCCTGAGGTTGTGATGGTTGGAAATGTAAAGACGATCGCAATGATGAAGCAGTTTTTTGATATCGATCTGACTGGAAGGACATTGGAAGTAAAAGAGGGAGAAACACTATCTCTTGGTTCTCACAGTCTGACTTTTGTGATGGCACCTATGGTACACTGGCCAGAAGTTATGGTTTCTTATGAATCTAGTGAAAAAATCTTATTCTCTGCAGATGCTTTTGGTACATTTGGTGCTTTGAACGGACATCTTTTTAATGACGAATATCATTTTGAGCGTGACTGGTTGACAAGGGCAAGAAGATACTTCACCAATATTGTAGGAAAGTATGGACCACAGGTACAGACACTGTTGAAAAAGGCAGCAGGACTGGATATTCAGGTAATCTGCCCACTTCATGGTCCGGTGTGGAGAAGCGATCTGGGATGGTTTATCGAAAAGCACCAGCAATGGAGTACGTACCAGCCAGAGAAAAAGGGCGTTCTCATTGTGTATGGTTCTATGTATGGCAATACAGAGAATACAGCAAATGTTCTTGCTTCTATGTTAGCTGAGGAAGGTGTAGAAGAAATTTCACTGTATGATGTATCTCAGACAGATGTATCCTATCTGATCGCAGATGCATTCTGCTACAGCCATATTGTACTTGCCTCTCCGACGTATAATGGCGGAATCTATCCGGCAATGGAACATTTTATACTGGATATGAAGGCATTGAATCTTCAGAACCGTACAGTAGCTTTGATCGATAATGGAACTTGGGCACCAGTTGCGGCAAAACAGATGGCAAAGGCAATGGAAGGAATGAAGAATATAACGATGCTGGAGCCAATTTCTATAAAATCTGCTTTAAAAGAAAATCAAGAAGAGTCTATGAGACAACTTGCACAGGCGATCGCACAAGGTGTTCTGGAATAAATGGTATATACCTTTTTGAAAGCCATTTTCCCAAAAGCTGTTCTCTTGAAAATTTAACAGCACTATGCTATGATAATAAAAATAGTTTTTGCCCGTTGTATTGGAAAATATGGGGAGGGGCAATCTATTTGAGGTGAAGGTGAGAAAAACAGAAGTTGAGAACAGAGCATATGATCGAAACGGAAAGCCAAAATTAAGTGAGGAATAAAATGGGGTCATCACAGAAAGTGTTTCTTGTGTGTGTACCCCATTTCTTTCATTTTTCTTGTAGGGAACTGGATGAATACAAAGACAAGGTAAAACAAGAAATCTGTGATTTATTTATAATGGAAAGAAGGAAGATCTTATGCCTAAATGTAAGGCATGGAAATAAAAAGCATAATAAGAGAAAAGAGCAGAAACCAGCATATGGTCTTACATTTAAACTCTTGACAACCAGTGAGGGAATCAAGATGGGTAAGACGATGAAGGGTGCTGTATGGCTGGATCCGGAGAAGACAAGCCCATATGAGTTCTATCAGTATTGGAGAAACATCGAAGATGTCAAGGTTGAGGAATGCCTTGCTCTGTTGACATTCCTTCCAATGGATGAAGTACGTCGTCTGGGTAAACTGGAAGGAGCAGAAATCAATCATGCAAAAGAAGTGCTTGCTTATGAAGTGACAAAGATCGTTCATGGAGAAGAAGAAGCAAGAAAAGCACAGGATGCAGCAAGAGCATTATTTGCTCAGGGAGCAGCAAGTGCAGATATTCCAACTACCTGTTTGACAAAAGAAGAATTGGATGCAGGTATGGATCTGATCAGTTTAATGGTGACAACAAAGCTGGCGGCAAGCCGTTCTGAGGCAAGAAGATTGATCCAGCAAGGCGGTGTGACTGTCAATGATCAGAAGATTACTGAACTTGATAAGACATTTACAACAGCAGACTTAAATGAAGATGGAGCACTTTTGATTAGAAAGGGTAAAAAGGGGTATCATCAGATTAAAGTCGGTTAAATAGTGAGGAGGAAGAAGGATGACAATCGTATTCCAGACACTGTTCAAATTTGTGGTTCTTATGGCTGTAGCAGGTGCAGGATTAATATTGGGAAAAAAATACAGACAACATAAGGATACACAGAATAAATAATGTTGGGGCAACAAATAGATAAATTCAGGAGAATATATTATGAAAAACTATGGTGTAAACGAACTTAGAAGAATGTTTCTGGAGTTCTTTGAGAGCAAGGGTCATTTGGCTATGAAGAGTTTTTCCCTTGTTCCACATAA
>CAJMNU010000200.1 GCA_905214855.1 uncultured bacterium
TCCCATGTGTATGCCTATGGTGTTCAGTGTCCGAATGCAAAAGGGATCATTCATCTGGGAGCGACCTCCTGTTATGTTGGAGACAATACAGATATCATTATCATGGCAGAGGCGTTGAAGCTAGTAAAGAAAAAGCTGGTCAATGTGATCGCAGAACTGTCAAAATTTGCGGATGCATACAAAGCACAGCCAACCTTGGCATTTACCCATTTTCAACCTGCACAGCCGACAACAGTGGGGAAACGTGCTACGCTTTGGCTGATGGACCTTAAATTAGATCTGGATGATCTTGATTTTGTCTTAGATTCTCTGCGTCTTCTTGGCTCTAAGGGAACGACTGGGACACAGGCAAGCTTTTTGGAGCTGTTTGGAGGAGATCATGAAAAATGCAAAAAATTAGATCAGAAAATTGCTGAAAAGATGGGGTTTGCAGGATGTTATCCAGTATCAGGACAGACATATTCCAGAAAAAATGACAGCCGTGTCCTTTCGGTTTTGGCAGGAATTGCACAGAGTGCACATAAATTTTCAAATGATATCCGTCTCCTTCAGCATTTGAAAGAGATAGAAGAACCTTTTGAGAAGAACCAGATCGGCTCTTCTGCTATGGCGTACAAGAGAAATCCGATGAGAAGTGAGCGTATGGCTTCTCTGGCAAATTATGTGATGTCTGATATGATGAATCCGATGTTAGTTGCGTCAACGCAATGGTTTGAGAGAACACTGGATGATTCTGCAAATAAGCGTCTAAGTATTCCTGAGGGATTTTTGGCAATCGATGGCATTTTGGATTTATATTTGAATATTGTGGATGGACTTGTTGTGTATCCAAAAGTGATCGAAAAACATCTAATGGCAGAATTGCCGTTTATGGCAACAGAGAATATTATGATGGATGCAGTAAAAGCTGGTGGTGACCGTCAGGAGCTGCATGAAAAAATCCGTGTCCTGTCCATGGAAGCTGGGCGTAATGTTAAGGAAAAGGGATTAGAAAACAATCTTTTGGAATTGATCGCAGCAGATCCGGCATTTGGACTGAGTCTGGAGGAACTGAAAAAAACGATGGATCCTTCACGCTATACGGGACGTGCGAAAGAGCAGGTAGAAGAATTTTTATCTGAAGTCATAAGTCCGATCCTCAAGGAAAATGAGGGATTACTGGGCTTAAAGACAGAGATCCATGTATAAAACAAGTGGAAACATATGTTTTCTGTTTTAGGTATCTATAAAGAAAAACGAAAAAATTCATAAGAAAATAAAATACAGCGATGATATTGCCAAATGAAGTATCGTGAATTATAATGAATCTGTCTACATGATTCAAATAATACAGATAAAACAATGAGACAAGACAGCCAGGAGGTATAGTAATGGAAAAAAAATTAGTTTATACAGGTAAGACAAAAGATGTGTATGCGTTGGAGAATGGTAATTATCTTTTAAAGTTCAAAGATGACTGTACTGGAAAAGATGGTGTGTTCGATCCAGGTGAGAATGCTGTAGGTCTTACAATTGACGGTGTAGGTGATGTGAATCTCCGCATGTCCATTTACTTCTTTGAGAAAATCAATGCAGCAGGTATTAAAACACATTATGTAAATGCAAACCTGGAAGACACAACGATGGAAGTACTCCCGGCAAAAGTATTTGGACAGGGACTTGAGGTAATCTGCCGCCATAAAGCAGTAGGAAGTTTTATCCGTCGTTATGGTCAGTATATTGAAGAAGGGGCAGATTTACCGGCATATGTAGAAACTACATTTAAAAATGATGCATTAGGTGATCCGCTTGTAACAAAAGACGCTTTGGTAGCATTAGGCGTTATGAGTGATCAGCAGTACGAAGATATCAAAGATATGACACAGAAGATCACTCAGATCGTAGCAGATGATCTGAAAGAAAAAGGCATGGTATTATATGATATCAAGTTCGAATTTGGATATGATGCAGATGGCAATGTTATGCTGATCGATGAAGTTGCTTCTGGAAACATGCGTGTTTACAAAGATGGTCAGTACATTGATCCAATGACATTATCAAAATTGTTTTTTGCATAAATAGAGGATACATATAATCTGAAGAATAGAAGTATTTGTGAAAGAAAATGTGTATTTTGAGAGAGGCTGGAGTATTTTTCTCCAACCTCTTTTTGAGTTTCTGTAATGAAGTATGATATGTATTACATCACACTGCGCCAAAAAACCTATTTTAGATGAGGTTCTTTGACGCAGCAAGAATGCTTTATACGAAACTCCGGTTTACAAGTATATGGACTGCCTTTAGTGAAGAGAGGCAGGTGGAGACAATTTTTTAGAATTTTTGTGTTTCAACAAGGTAGAAATTTTAGATTCGTAATTAGAAAGTGTTAAAATAGCTTCCTTCCCTCTGGTATCACAAGAGCGGAAATAAGAGAGAAGACTGATTTCCTGAGCGGTTAATTCTTCCGCAGGACGGGAAATTAAGGTTCGGCCCATTAAATAATCCACACTCACTTCATAATAATCAGCTAAAATGGAGAGAGACTCCAGATTGGGCTGGCGTTTGCCATTTTCATAAAATGAGTAGGCAACTCTGGAGATGTTGAGGATATGGGCAATGTCAGCCTGGCTGGCTGAAGATGCAAGTCGTAGTTCTTTTAGTCGTTTTGCTACCATGCAGACAAAAACCTCCATTTAAAATTTGGGTAATATGTTGTTGTTTAGTATTTAGTAAAGTAGTTTTATTATACAATATCCTTGCAAATTAACCAGAAATACAGAGACTAGGAAACAAAGAGCATCTTTTTAGTGAGAAAATAGGAAGGATATTTGTTAATTTGACGAAAAAATGTTACGGTTTGTTTCGAAATGTGATGTTTTTGAAAGTGTGGAAAAAGTGGGCATGATTTTTTTTGAAAACAGTATTGATTTTGGAAAAAACATCATATATACTGTTTTCTGTTAAAAAAACATGCAGCATAGGTGTGATGATGCGAATGTATTTATCATAGCAGAATATGTTATCTTTTGTACAAGGGCAGTCAGACTGAAGCTGTAAATATACTAGGAGGGAAAATGCATGGTTAGAGCGATTGTAGGAGCCAATTGGGGAGACGAAGGAAAAGGTAAGATTACAGATATGTTGGCAAGAGAATCGGATATTATTGT
>CAJMNU010000201.1 GCA_905214855.1 uncultured bacterium
CAAGTGTGATCTGCTTAGATTTTTCCTTATCTTTCGTAATGTGCAGCCTTGTACACTCATTGATCTGATTTCCAATCGTATACATAGGTGAAAAAGCAACCATTGGCTCTTGGAAGATCATAGAAATCTGTTTCCCACGGATTGCCCGAATTTCTTTTCCTGTCGGTTTCAGTGACAAAAGATCCAGTTCTTTTTCTCCTGCTCTGTGGTACCAGATATGTCCGCCCACCTTACATTTTTTCTCATTGATTCCTAAGATTGATTTACTTGTCAGAGATTTTCCACATCCTGATTCTCCAACCAATCCTAATGTTTTTCCTCTCTCTATTGTAAAATTGACTCCTCGCACAGCTGTTAAGATTCCCTCATCCATCTTAATATCTACGGTGAGGTTTTCCACTTTTATAATTGTATCTTTCTTTTCCATTCCATCTTCCTCCTATTTGTATGGATCAGCTGCATCACGGAGACCATCACCTAAGAAGTTAAACGCCAGAACTGTCACGATAACAGCAATCAGAGGGATCAATCTCCAAGGATACTGTGCAAGGCTGGTGATATCCTGTGTTTCTTTTAACAGCACTCCCCAGCTTGTTGCCGGTGCACGCATTCCAAGTCCCAAAAAACTCATGGAAGTCTCACCAATGATCATACTTGGAATTCCCAATGTCAGATTCACGATCAAGTAACTCATAAAACCTGGTACTAAATGTTTCAAAATAATCTTAAAATCGCTGACACCCGCAAGGCGTGCTGCCATAACAAAATCTTCTTTTCTCAATGATATGAATTTTCCCCGAACTACACGTGCCAATCCCGTCCACGAGATGAATGAGATGATCACTGTAATATAAAGATACATTCTGACAACCGGAATATCAGCTGGAATTGCCGCAGATAATGCCATCCAAAGCGGGATTGTAGGCAAAGCGGAAAGTACCTCAATAATACGCTGTATCACATTATCAATAAAACCTCCAAAATATCCTGAAATTCCTCCCAAAAGAACACCCAGAACAAAACTGATCGCTGTACTTGCAAATGGTATGGTCAATGAGATCTGACTTCCGATCAAGATCCTTGAAAAAAGATCTCGTCCCATAGAATCTGCTCCCATCAACATAACCTTAGCTCCTTCATCGCCTTCCACACCAAACAAATGGATATCTGTTTTAAAAAGTCCAAACAACTTATATTCACAGCCTTTTTCAAACAATTTAATCTTATATGGCTGATCTGTGATTTCCTTAAATTCTGTTTTAAACGTCTTTTTATTCTTTACCCATTCCACTTTGTACACATAAGGACCAATAAACTCTCCCTCATGTACAAAACGTACTTTTGTCGGTGCTGCATTTTTATAAACACTGTCATACTCTTCCAGCCCATAAGGAGCTAAAAAATTTGCAAATAAAGCGCAAAAATACAAAATCCCCAAAAGCCACATACTAAAAACAGCCAGTTTATGTTTTACCAATTTTCTTCCCATCAATGTCCATTGAGAAGCAAGGAAATAATCTTCATCGGTTTTTACTTTTTTCTTGAACAGTGCCATCTCGTCAGCTCCTTTCTGTAAAACGGATCCTCGGATCCATCCATGCCAATATAATATCAGAGATCAAAGTTCCGATCACAACCAAAATACCCTGAATCAGAAGGATTGTACCGGCAAGATACATGTCCTGATATTTTAACGCTTCATAAAGGACTGGTCCTTGAATTGCCAGATTCATTACAATCGCAGAAATGGTAGATCCGGAGAAAATACTGGAAAGAGAATGTGCAAGTCCACTGACCACCGGATTTAAAGCAGCACGCAGGCAATACTTATAGGTAATTACCCACTCTGATACTCCTTTTGCTCTTGCCGTCAAAGCGTACTGTTTTGCCTTCTCATCCAGCATCTGAGCACGGACAGTACGGATCACACCACAAGTACCTGCTGTACCAATTACAATAGTTGGAATGATCATACGTTTCATAAAATCGCCAAAATTAGACAGTGTGACACCATTTTGGAGCATATCATTCGAAAACAGACCCAATAACGAATTCCCCGTCCATTTAAATGACAGATACATCAAAATGATTGCAAGGAGAAAGTTTGGCGTAGCCATTCCAAGAAAACCGATACTGGTAAAAATATAATCTCCTACAGAATACTGATGATTTGCACTGTAAATACCAATCGGTATAGAAACCAGATAAGTAAACAACATAATGATCAATGACACGGTAATTGTCAGATACAATCTATCCATAATGACAGACCATACAGGTCTTGAATAGGTAAAAGAATACCCAAAATCACCTTTTGTGAGAATGTTCATGATCCACTGCACATACTGTAAATACCACGGTTTATCCAAACCGTACTGTGCACGGAGAGCCTCAATATCCTGCGCTGTGAACACTTCACCCTCTGCCTGCATACGTGAGATATAGCTGGTCACATAATCTCCTGGTGGCAACTGAATGATGAAAAAAATCACAAATGATATGAGCAGGACTGTAGGAATAAATAACAAAATACGCTTACCAATATATTTTAACATGCATTTTTCCAACCTTTCTCATGAATATTTTTTCTATATAATCCATAACTTATCATTTTCAAAAAAGAGGCAACAGGAAGTGCGCTCTGCGAACTCCCCATTGCCTTACCTTGTCTTTTACACAATATTGTCGAGGTTAGGAAATACCCTTTCTTTATTGTATTCTTTCATGATTACTCAGCAAAATAACAGCATTCAATATGTGCAATACCGATTCCACGGAACTCATCACAGAACACGCTCTCTTCCGGAAAGTTCTTTAAGTTATTATCTACTGTCATCAAAGTAGTAGGAGCTGCCATATACCCTAAAATCCATGTGTTTTCTTTATGCAGATCCAACATACTCTGTGCAATCTCCTGCTGTTTTGCAGAATCTGTCTCTACCTTGAGCTGATCATACAGATTACACAATTCCAACAGATCTCCTTCTGGTGCAACACCCTCTGCACCATGGCTTGCATACCAGTTTCCTACCTGACTGTACCATGGAGCATAATTTCTGACTGGTACTAAGGTATCCGGTCTCAAAATAATACTGAAAGTCTCA
>CAJMNU010000202.1 GCA_905214855.1 uncultured bacterium
TGTTTCTTTGACACATGCTGTCACATAAATAGATTCGATCGTTTGGCATTCTTTTTCAAAGTCTGGGATCAATTGTGTGATGGACTGAAAAAAAGTTTTTTTATAACATTTTCCTTTTTCCAGTGAAATAATATCCCGTAATTGTCTGCTGTTGCTAAACAAAAATATCCGATGGATATTTGTATTTGCTTTGATGTTTACCTCTACCTCATAGATACCAGATTCTATAGAAGAAGAACCTTTTGCAAGAAGATTTCTTGGGATCATAGAATCTTCTGTTTTATCTATTGGATAATATTCTTGTTCCTGATCATAACAAAATCCATTTTCTATTTGTGCTTTATCTGTTTTTCTTACATATTCTGTTAAAATATTTCTGTCCATAGTAAGTTCTCTTTCCCTATTTTTTCTTTTCTTGACACTCCCCACAGCGAAAGCAGGTGGGACGACATATCGAATACTCTTAGATAATAAAAGTTTGTTACATACACCTTATATTTTATCAAAATGTCAAATGATTGACTGCATTTTGTAATTGTTCCAATGCCTTTTGTAAAACGGAACGTGGACATGCTGCGTTGAGTCTCATAAAACCATTTAAATGGTGTTCAAATGTGTTGCCATCGTTTAATCCCAATTTTGCATCCTGGATCATAAAACGATGAAGTTCTTCATTATCCATTCCTAATTCCCGACAGTCCAGCCATACCAAATAGGTGGCATCTGGTATATTGGGCTTGATTTTTGGAATGTACGTTTGACAGTATTCTTTTATAAAATCAAAATTATCAGAAAGATACTCCAGAAGCTGCTCCAGCCATTCTTCTCCCTCTTTATAGGCAACTTCCATGGCAACAGAACTAAATGCATTATTCCTGTGAATATCCAGTTTATTCCAGTAATCATCAAATTTCTGTTTCATTTCCAGATTAGGAAAAATTGTCGTGGAAGCCTGTAAACCAGCTAAATTAAATGTTTTGGTAGCTGAAACACAAGTGATCGTTCTTTTGGCAATATGATCGGAGAGCGTGGCAGCCGGTATATGTTTTTTTCCATGAAAAATCAGGTCAGAATGAATTTCATCAGAAATCAATAATACATCTTCCTCTATACAAATATCTGCCATCTTTTTTAATTCCTCTGCTGTCCATACCATTCCTAACGGATTATGAGGATTGCATAGCAAGAAAATTTTGCATTCCTTGGCTTTTTCCTTAAAATCATCAAAATCAATGCTCCATACTCCATCTTTTTCCTGAAGCAGATTTTCTACTACTACTCTATTCTGACTTTCTATTATATCATAAAATTCGGAATATACAGGTGTCTGAATTAAGATCTTATCTCCCACATGACTAAAAAGTTGAATCATTGCCGACATAGCAGGCACAACACCCAAACTCCAGCTCATAAGGGAAGGATCTACATCCCATTGGTTGCGTTTTTTTTCCCATTCCTGTACTGCCTCAAAATAGCTGTCAGGTCTGGAGGTATATCCCCAAATCCCTTCTTGTGCTTTTTTTATACAAGCATCTATAATAGGCTGTGCAGTACGAAAATCCATGTCTGCTACCCAAAGAGGAATAACATCCGATGTTCCAAATTTTTTTATCCTCTCATCATATTTTGCAGAACGATTTTTACTGCGGTCAATGACTTCATCAAAATCATATTTCATATACAGTCCCCTTTCTGTTTCGCTCCTATTTTTATAGACTATATAGTTATAAAGTGAAAAATGACAATAAAATACACTGCACATCTAATCTTCTATTCAGACCAGACATGCAGTGCCAACATAGTTTTTAAAGACTGATCCATCCCATTACATTTGCGATCGAGCTGAGTAAAATAATGATCAAAAACGCTGGTGCTAAATATTTCAAAAAGAAATTATACATTTTTTTGCGTTTGAATGCAGAAGAAATTTCTACTTCCTCTGCTATTTTTCTTAATTTTACGACTCTAAGAACCAAAATACAAGTTGCAAGAGCTGCCAGAGGCATCATAACAGAATTGGTCAAAAAATCGAAAAAATCTAAAATAGACATTCCAAATGGTTTTACAAAATCCAAGACATTAAATCCCAACGCAGAAGCAGAACCTAACAGGATTATAAAACCACCCATCAACAGGCAGCTAAGAGTGCGGTTCAGACCAAACTGATCTGTAATAGTAGATACACTGGTTTCCATCAATGAAATGGCACTGGTCAAAGCTGCGAAGAAGACCATAAGGAAGAACATGATCCCTGCGAGTGTTCCCATTCCCATACTTGCAAATACTTTTGGTATCGTAATGAACATCAAAGCTGGTCCTGCCTGCAATGTTTCTGGAGCACCACCTGAAAAAGCAAATACTGCCGGAATGATCATAAGACCTGCTAACAAAGCAATCCCTGTATCAAACAATTCTACCTGTTTGGTAGACTGCTCAATATCTACATCTTTTCCAATATAAGAACCATATGTGTATAAAATACCCATAGCAATAGATAAAGAATAAAACATTTGTCCCATAGCTGCCACGACAGTCATCCATGAAAAATTTTTAATGTCAGGAAGCAGAAAATATTTGACTCCTTCCATAGCTCCTGGACGTGTAACAGAATAAATTGCAACAAAAATAGCCAGAATGACTAAAAGCGGCATCATAATTTTGGACACTTTTTCTACTCCGTGTTTTACTCCTGCGAGAATGATAACCACTACAAAAACAGCAAAGATAAAAAACCAAAGTTCCATACTTTTCCCGTTTAAAGTAAAATCGGTAAAATATTGATCCTGAGCTAAAAGTTGTGCATTTCCTCTTACATACTCAAATAGATATTTCATTACCCATCCGCCGATCACACTATAATATGGAACGATCAACATGGGGATCACTGCATTCATCCATCCGCCGATACGAAAGGATGTGCTTTTTCCAAAAGCCCCAAAAGCTCCAACCGGACTTTTTCTTGTCATACGTCCCAGGGCAGTCTCTGTTACGATCAAAGTATAACCAAATGTCAGCATCAAAATCAGATATACGAGTAAAAACATTCCTCCGCCAAACTTTGCTGCTAAATAGGGAA
>CAJMNU010000203.1 GCA_905214855.1 uncultured bacterium
GAAAGGATCTCAACGAAGAATATACCTATAAATATAACAGCAGTTCTGTTTTGCAATTTAAAGAAAATGGGGCAGACACAGAATGTCAGTATGGATTTGGTTTTGCTAATGTTACAGCAGCCATTACGAATATGATCTTGACAGACAAGGATGGAAAAGTACTGTATGACCAGAATGCATGTTATGATCCGGCAGGTGTAGCACCAATAGCAGAGAGCATTTCTGCATCCGTCCAGAGAGTTTATTCATGTAACATGGACTGGAACAGAGTGTGAGGGAGATGGACACTATGTTTTACAGGTTTCCAGAGATGGAGAAACTTATGTGGATGTTGCAGATAATCTGACAGGTTTTTCTTATGATTATCCTGTGACAGAGGCTGGAGATTATTATTTCCGTGTCTGCGGAACTTTAGGAAACCGTCCATCAGAGGCTGACAGAAACCAGTATGTAGAGATGAAACAGCCGGTACATATTGTAGCAGCTTTGCAAGCACCAAAATTGCAGATAGAGAGCGCAGAAGATAGTTTGACACTGAGATGGGATGCAATAGAAGAAGCGGTGCGCTATGAAGTATACAGATATTCTTATGATGAGACGGATGCTGATGTGAAAAAAATCGCGGAAGTAACAGAGACATCTTATAAGGATAAGTCTGTGGAAATGGATATGCCATATTACTATTATGTGATCGCATATTCCAAGGATAATTATAGCAATCCATCTGATGTTGTCTGGGCAGTAGCAACACAGGAAAGAAGTGGAGAGTATGTGTATGAGGATGAAGCTGTGGAAGTGACCATCACAAAGAAATCCTATGACACATCGTATCAGGAAACGATCATTCTGGAAGGTGTGGCAGAAGAATCCTGTACACTGAAAGCAGAGGTAAATGGGCAGGTTCAGGCAGAGAAAATAACACTTGGACAGAGAGAACCGTTCCATTTGGATCTTACTTTGAAAGAAGGACGCAATGATGTCAACCTGCTCTTTACAGATGAGAATGGCAATGTGACCAGAAAGACCTTTAATTATGTATATCTGACCCATTATGATAAAGTGGTAGATGCTTCATGGGATGGAGCAGATGGAGAATTGAAGGATGGTATTCCGGTATACCGTACGGTTCAGGCGGCAGTAGACTCAGTGGATGCAGGAAACCAGAATAGAGTAGTGATTCTGGTGAAAGAAGGTTCTTACAGAGAACATTTGGAGATTGATAAACCAATGATTTCTCTAATCGGTGAAGACCGTGAGATGGTGAATCTGCATTTTTATGAAGAAGGTTCTGAAGGCGGAGATATGTATAACCGTGCGGCAATCCGTGTGACAGGAGAGGCAGTAGGATTTTCGGCAGAAAACCTGACTTTTGAAAATGATTATGTATATACGGGGGCAGGCGGAAATGAGTCTGCTGATGCGTTGAGAAATGACGCAGAAGGTGCAGTATATGTGAATGTAGCAATGCGTGGCTATCAGGATACCCTGTGTACCAATAAAGGAACGCAGTATTATTATAAATGTCTGATCATAGGAAACGTAGATTTTATCTATGGTAACGAACCAAGAGCATTGTTTAAGGACTGTGATCTGGTATTCCGCTATAATGATACAAAAAATAGTGGTTATGTAGCTGCTCCGAAGACATCAGAGGATGCAAAATATGGTATGACATTCGAAGACTGCCGTATTTTAGCTGAGGAAGGCTGTTCAGGCAGTAAATATCTCCTGGCAAGACCATGGGGAGCGGATGCTTATCTGACCTTTATCAACTGTTATATGGGCAACATTCTCAATGCAGAGATGCCATACAGTGATATGAGTGGAAATGCGTTCATGAAGGCGCGCTTCTTTGAGTATGGAAGTTATGGTCCGGGATTTTTGATCAATGAATCCAGAAGACAGATTTCTGCATCTAAGGCAGAAAGTATGCTAAGAGAAGATACTTTGGGATGGAATCCATATAAAAAGGCTGCAAATATTGGCACAGACAATTATGTAGGAAATATTGTGACCAAGGAAGATGCAAAGTATGTTCTGACAGAATATAGTGAAGATACCTATACTGGAAAAGAGGGAGATGATACCCATCTTGGACGTTTTGCAATGGAAGGCTATGCACAGGCAGGAAAGGTAACAGGAGGAGGACTTCTGAAGGAGACTTCGTCTTCATACTACAGTGTAGCAACAGCAGAGGAATTTCTTCAGGCTTTGACAGAGATCAAAAAATCTGGAAGCAAGGCAGTGATTGAACTGACAGCAGATATTGGACTTGGAAGTAAGGAAATTAAAGATTTTGATACTTACAACAGTGTGATTAAAGCATATGGGGCACAGCCTTTGACACATCCAGAACTGAAACGCACAGGAACTTCTATTTTAATGCTCAAGAATATGAGTAACCTGACGATCTTCTCAAGAAATGGGGCAAGAATTTTACATGCAAATGTAGATATTAGTGGTTCTGAAAATATTATCATCAGAAACTTAGCATTTGATGAGCTTTGGGAATGGGATGAAGAGACTGAGGGAGCATATGACAGAAATGACTGGGATTATATGACCATTGAGAATGAAAGTACAGATATTTGGATTGACCATTGTACTTTCTATAAATCCTATGATGGTGTTGTGGATGTGAAAAATCCAAGTACAACAAAGACAAGCAATATCACTATTTCTTGGTGTCAGTTCCTTCCAGGAAGTAAAGATGGATTTTTTGATGAAATGATGCAGGAAATGGAGCAGAATCCAGAACAGTATCCATATTATACACACCTGATCGAAGATATGGGAATGACAAAAGAACAGGTATATATGTATGCGTATGGACAGAAGAAAACCCATCTTTTAGGACAGTCTGATGATGCAGTGAATGCGGCAAATATCCGTTTGACACTGGCTAACAATTATTATAAAGAATCTATGGATCGTATGCCAAGAATGCGTTATGGCGATGCTCATGTATATAACTGTGTAATGGATGCAGAAGAAATGTATCATACAAGAAACAGTATTACAAATCCAGAAGCAGCGAAGAAGATTGTGAGCAATGGTGCAAGCTCTACC
>CAJMNU010000204.1 GCA_905214855.1 uncultured bacterium
TCCTCTGCGATATCAACACCAGAAAGTTCCGCCTGATGTTCCAAGATATCTGCAACTGTCTCCTCACTTACATGAGTTGCCAGCGTGGTCGTCTCATATTTTTTATATGCAATCAGCCCCATACGGTAACGGATATTTGCAATCTTCAAAGCAGTCGCATCATCAAGATCCAATATCCCGCCTTCTTCTGTCTTTAATTCATTGATTTTATAGCGCTCCATGCAATGGTCAAACAGCTCTCTGGCACTAATCCCTGTGGGGTATAAGATTTCTCCCTTTTCTGTCACCTGATCCAGATCATTGACAGATCTCTGTCCATAATAATCCCTTAAAAAGCGTTTTCTTGCTGCCTCAGAAGAACTGGTATAATATATCTCTCCATTTTGATCAATTCCCAATTCCAGTCCATCCTGTAAAGTTTCTCCATGTTTATCCAAAATCTGAACCAGATGATACAACATCTGGTTTCTCTCCAGTGTTGTCTCAAATGCTCCAACATCTTGGATTGTCACAGAATACGCAAGCTCATTGTATGCCAAAAGCTCCCCATTACAGTCATAAATATTTCCTCTTGTACTTTTAAGGAGAATATTTCTCTCTGTAGTAGAAATGTACTCATCCAAGTAGGATTCTCCATTTAAGATCTGCATCTGGAACAATTGAACTGCCAGTACACTAGACATTCCCAGAAAAAGGATCACCAAAACAAACAGTCTGGAAGTCACTACTTTTTTCATGTTTTCTTTTATCACTTCAAATAAATCGCTAAACAATCGTAGAACCTCTCTTTTTCTCCATTTCCTGCATCCGGCGGCTGTACCACAAGATCACCCGATAGATACACAGGGTTGTTACAACTGTAAAAATGGTTTCTGGAAGCATGATCTTCATAAAATAATAACCAAAATGAATCTTGCCTCTAAATAAAAAGCGGAACACAAACACATACATGCTGTAGGCAAACTCATTGATAATACTCAAAACGAGTGGTAATGTGATGTATTCCTCATAATAATACTGTGTACAAATCCCATTACAGTATCCAATCAAAAGGAACAGTAATGTATAAAATCCAACAGGACCACTGTAAAACAGATCCATAAAAAGACCTGCAATTAATCCATAAAACATTCCGGATTCTTTTCCACCGATAAATCCAAAAGAAAATGTCAGTATCAATAAAAGATTCGGAGATGCAGCCAACACAGGAATCAATGGGAAGAGACTGCTCTGTATGACAAACGCAACGATCAGAAGAAGAAGATTCAACGCAATTTTTTTTATATTCATTCTGTTGTCTCTCCTTCCTCTGTATCTGCTGTCTGCTCACTCTCAGATGATGTCTCAGATTCCGTTTCTTCTGATCCGTCCTGCACCTGTGATGTTTCCTCCTCTTCCAGCATTTCTTTTAGATCTGTGATCACCAAAACTTCCTGTAAATCGTCAAAATCTGCTGCCGGTATCAGGTAACCGGATCTGGTCAGGTTATTGGAATCAATATTGAGTTCTGTAACATACCCAATTAATATTCCTGGCAAAAATACATCACTGATATTCGAAGTCACCAGACGGTCTCCCTCTTGGATCTCATCCTCTTTCAACACATGGCTGACACGAAGTTTTCCTTCCTCAAAAAGACGCAGATCACCAGAAACAATACAATTATCTCCAGACTGCATGGACATTGCACTGACATTGCTGGCATCATCAATGATAGAACGCACGGTTGCATAATTTGCCCCCACATCTGTAACGATCCCCACAAGTCCCGCTCCAGAGAGTACATTCATATTTACCTTAATCCCATCATTTGATCCTTTGTTGATCCGAAATACCTGAAACCAGTTTCCAGAATCCTTTGCAATGACTCTGGCTGCCACTTTATGGTACTGCATATATTCCTGATCCAGCTCATAGAGATCTCTCAAGCGATCCAACTCGTACTGTTCTAAGCCTAAACGATTGTTTTCCTCTGTCAAAGAAGCAATCTGTTCCTTCAGTTTTTCATTCTCCTTTAGAGCATCTTTCATCTTTGTCATATCCCGTATCTCGTTGTAGACCACAGATCCCGCTGCATTGACCCCTGACTGCAGAGGTACTAAAAGATAACCGATGGTGCTGCGCAGCGGTTCCAAAAAGCTGCTGTTGAGTGAGGTCAGCCCAATCATCAGCACGCACAGGATACTGAGCGCAAGTAAGATGTATTTGCTATAATTTGATTCCTTTTTCATTCTTAAAATATTCCCCGTTCCTTAAAACTGATGTAGGAATTATCTCCAATGATCACATGATCCAAAAGCGGAATATCTAATATTTCTCCTACTTCACGAATCCGTGCTGTGATCAGGCAGTCTTCCCTGCTGGGTGTCGGATCGCCGCTTGGGTGATTGTGTACTAAAATCAATTTCACTGCATGGTATCGCAGTGCTTCTAAAAACACTTCTCTTGGAGCGATCGGTGCGCTGTTTACCGTTCCCTTAAACATCATCTGCTCTCTGAGCAGGACATTTTTTGTATTCAAAAACAAAACATGCAATTCTTCCTGCTCTAAATGACGCATTTCTTCCATATAATAATCTGCTACTGCTCTGGCATCATGAAACTTATGGGTCTCCGGTGATGCCGCTTTGCGCCAAATTCTCTTAGACAGTTCTCCAATACATTGAATCTGTACTGCTTTTACCCGCCCGATCCCCTTTTGCGCCAAAAGCTGGGGTAAGGTAAGATGCAAAAGTCCCAAAATCCCCATTTCTCCCTGAAGCTGAATGACATTTCTGGACAGTTCCAAAGCATTTTGTCCTTTAGAACCTGTCCTGAGAATAACGGCCAGAAGCTCAATATCTGTCAAGCTTTCCGCACCATACGCCAAACACTTTTCATATGGCTGTTCTGCTACAGTTAGTTGTTTCATTGTCCTATTTTCCATAGTAACCTCCCAACTGTGCTGCTCTCCAAAGCATTAGTTATTTTAACATAACTCACCGCTTCTGTATATATCTGTATAAAAATTTTTCATATACTCTTTTAGCTTTGGCAATCCGACTCTTTTCCTCACTGTATCATCA
>CAJMNU010000205.1 GCA_905214855.1 uncultured bacterium
CATACCAACTGTTACAAGTCAGCCCCGTCTCCTGTGGCGGCATATCCCCAGCTGAATTCAAAGCCATCAGATACTTAGAAAGTACGATTCTTCTCTCAAGCTCCCATGCCCTTGGGTCTTTGCTTTCACGAAGACGCAAAGCACCGCCTTTTTCCCAGAAAGATGACCAACCATTTTTACTGCTTTCTTCGGTCTGCAAATAAGTAATGGTCTCTAGCATCTCCAATTCTTTAGAAGAAACGGCTTCATGTGCAAAATCTAAAAAAGAAACAGTAAACATCAAATGATCTTCCTGTGGGATAAGACGCACTTCATGACCACTCTGTTCAATGCAAACTCGGCTTTGAACCTGAATCACTACATAATATTCATTCTGATCCAGTTTTCTCCTTAAAATCAGACTACTTGGGGTTCTATCCACGATTTCTGTTTTATGCTTCTCATCACTGTTCCAATCGGAAGCTGTAATATCAGAAGAACCATATGGAAACCATATCCGAACTTCTAATTTTCCATCTTTCATTGCCTGACTTTTTACATCAAAACCCAACGTATTTTCTTCTTGATGGCAAACGGTTCGAACCTCACAAAGATCTCCATTCAGCATAAAATGGCTGTCCAAAACACCAGTATAAAGATGTAACTCCTGAGAAATGTTGGAAATCTGCTCTTGCTGCAACTCTTTTTCTTCATAACAAAAACCAATCCTCGCCAAATTCAGACGATGCGGATTCTGTCTCAGCCAATCATATACTTCCCCATTTCCAGCAACACGCCTCTGTGGATAACGAACCGTTTTCCCACATGAGATGTATTCTGTCATAACCAGATCATCCAGTGTATATTTTTTTTGTTCTCCCTCTGCTGGTTTTGTGTGCCATCCATTTCCTGAAAGAGTACAAAGAGGCAGGATTTCCTTATATTCTTTATATAAAGACTGCATACCTGTTATGTCTGCTGTAAATCCCAGTCTCCCATTCCCCACTGTCAGAGGCGACTCTGGTACGATCTCACTTAGTTTAGGATCATGAGCACTGACCCATTCTTCTCTGTCAATCAAGCTCCTGCACACTGCCGCTCAAAACAGATTTCACAGAATAACATTGTTTTTGCTAACTTTCTATTTTGAGAGGTTTCTCCTTTCCTAAATACTTTTCGGTCTTTTATTTTCTTAGTTTTTTACTACATTTCTATATTACAGGCTCTGTGCCGCTTCCTCACACATCAGGATAAAAGCACCTGCACCATGAAGATCATTCTCACTGGTTGGACGGTTACAATAATGGGTATAATCTCCAACACCAGTTCCGATACAGATATTATCAATGATCACACCATTTTCGTTGTATTTCAGGTGATCAATGATACCCTCAAATCCCTTTCTAGCATAAGAAAGATAAGACTCATCCAGATATCCCAGACGTACTGCTTTACAAATCGCTGCTGTAAAAAGACAAGTACAGGAAGACTCCAGCCAGTTTCCATCCTGACCACCTTTATCTACTACCTGATACCAAAGACCAGTTTCCTCATCCTGATATTTTACTACGGCACGCAGCAGATCCAAAGCCACATCAATCATGGCATCTCTCTTAGGATATCCCTCCGGAATAAATTCTGCGTCATCCAGCAGTGCAACCGGAACCCATCCAATAGAACGTCCCCAAAATTCCGGAGAACATCCTGTCACTGGATCTGCCCACGGCTGTTTTCTGTTAAAATCAAATGCATGATACAGAAGTCCTGTTTTCTTATCTCTGGTATTTCTCTCCATCATCAAAGCCTGATAAATGCAAGCATCAAAATACTCAGGATGGTCAAATTCTGCTCCGTACTGTGCTGCGATCGGTCCTCCCATGTACAAACCATCCAACCACATTTCATTAGCATTTCCCTCTTTATGCCAAAAACCACCTTCTGCATTTCTTGGAAAATTCAATACCAGTGGAAGGAGTGTATCCAATGCTTTTTTATATCTATCATCTCCTGTCTCTTTATACAGATCATATAACAGGATTCCAGGCTGGATGTCATCCAACTGTCCAGGATCAAACGTATGGATTTCTCCATTTTCATCAATAATAGAATCAATCCATTCTTTGATATAATCAAAATATTTCTGTTCTTTGCAAAGACGATATGTCTTTTGTACTCCTGATAAAAAGACACCTTGATGATAGTGGAAACGTCCTTTTGGAGGAAGATCCTCTGCCTTAAATTTCTTCATCATCGTGTCGCATGCCATTTTAGCATACTCTAAAGGAGTATGTCCTTTGTAAACCATAGTCTCCATTTTATTTTCCCTTTCTTGAATTATTATTTTTTGTCCCTTTTATCCGAAGTATATCATTTTATTCTGGAAATAGATAGAATTATTTAAAGATTTTTATGATTTTTTTATGAGGCAGACACATTTTCTTCACATTTTTCTTTTATAGTATAACTAAGCTATTCGAGAGGATAGCGAGGCCTTTGATTCAGGTATACTTACTTGTAATCACAAAGCTTTTTCATACTCATACCGGACAGGTATTCCTGTCCGGCCCCCCTATTAATTTATTTTACGTTATACCTACCCTATTTCCAATTGAGAAAGGAACCACTGCACATCCCAGCAGCGGTTCCTTTTGCATTTTCTAATCATAATGAAAAACAGATGATGCCCATATAGGAACACCATCTGTCAAAACTTTATTCAGCCTTCAAAGAAAGGATTTCTGTAACTTTTCTGATATTGCTTTCCTCTTCTTTTTGATATTTCAATTCAATCTGATCTCCAGCTTTTGCAAATGGAAGACGTTCATAAACCATAACCTCTGCCACATATACTGTATTTTGATCTTTCAGAGTGAAATAATAACAGGTATTTCCAGATACCACCACATTAGCAATGCTACCTATTATTCCTTTTTACTATTCTCCTTTCAATTATTTTACTTCTTCCCGCAAACTGCGCACTTTCTGCGTGCAGCCCGAAGTGCGTTATTGGTTCGGGCAGGTGGATGGTCTTTTTACCGGTGTGCATATCGGGGT
This sequence comes from uncultured bacterium, assembly GCA_905214855.1. Lineage (GTDB taxonomy): Bacteria > Bacillota > Clostridia > Lachnospirales > Lachnospiraceae > CAJMNU01. The sequence goes on from CAJMNU010000205.1 coordinate 3,034, forward strand.
GGCTTCTTACAA
>CAJMNU010000206.1 GCA_905214855.1 uncultured bacterium
AACACTGAGTCCGCCATCCAGTACCTGTGCAACTTTTGCTGTAAGCACTTCCTGATTTTCATATGCTTCTTCCAGTCTCTTATTGCCTCTGTCTGCTGCAAGTCTCTTGTAGGAAAGTGCAACCTGACCCTCACCATCGTTTACTTTAACAACCTTAGCTTCCATCTCGTCTCCAACGGAAACCAGCTTTGTTAAATCCGCACCAGGCTCATTGGTATATTCACTCCTGGTGATAATGCCATCAGACTTGTAACCTATATTCAGCACAATTTCGTCTTCTTTCACGTCGATTACCTTACCAGTGACTACCTCTCCTGTACGTATTGTTTTCAATGTTGTTTCTTCTAACATTTGTTCAAAACTTAACTCTGACATTAGTATGAACCTCCTCAATAATGTTTTTCGGGGTAGATGCCCCTGCTGTAATACCTACGCTGCGCACAGAATTTACACATTCAGGATCTAAATCGCCTAGTGTCTGGATATAGTAAGTATTCTTACACTCCTTTTGGCATATTTCGAAAAGCTTCTGGGTATTAGAACTATGTTTGCCGCCAATCACGATCATGGCTTCCACTTCCGATGCAATCCGCTTCGCTTCCACTTGCCTTTCCTGTGTTGCATTGCAAATCGTATTTAAAACAAGTATATCATAACGCTTTTTCGGAAATTTTTCAACTAAATCTTGAAATTTATTGTAATTAAATGTCGTCTGCGCAACGATACACAGCTTTTCTTTGTCTTTTAACGGCAAATGTTCTATTTCTTCTGCCGTTTCGACCACAAGAGTCTTCTCATCTCCCCATCCACGGATCCCCTCCACTTCCGGATGTGTGCTATTTCCGATGATAATGACCCTTCGTCCCTCTCTCATTTGTTCTTCCACAATACGGTGTATTTTTTTAACAAACGGGCAGGTAGCATCCACAATCCTCACTCCGTTTGTTTCCAGCAGTTCATAAATTTCTTTTCCCACACCATGTGACCGGATGATCACTGTACCGCCTCTTAATTGTTCCAATTCTTCTTTGGTATGTATGACCTGAACTCCTTTTTTCTCCAGATCTTTCACAACCTCTTCATTGTGGATGATCGGTCCATATGTATAAATCGCTCCATCTCCTTCTTCAATCTGTTCATATACTTTGTTGACTGCCCTCTCCACTCCAAAACAAAAGCCTGCAGTCTTGGCAACAATCACTTCCATTCTGGTACTTTCACTCCTTTTTCCTGTGCGATCTTCGCCATCGCTTCCACCACCTCATCTATCGTCATCTCAGAGGTATCTAAGCGTATTGCATCTTCTGCCTGACGAAGCGGTGAATGTTCTCTATGGGTATCCCGATAATCTCTCTCTTCAATCTCTTTTTCAATCTCTTCCAAAGTACAGGAAACCCCTTTTTCCACCAACTCTTTATAACGACGTTCAGCTCGTACCTTAACACTCGCTGTCATATAAATTTTTACATCTGCATTAGGAAGCACACAAGTTCCAATATCTCTTCCATCCATAATGACATTCTGGGAATCCGCAAGCTGTTTCTGCAATTCCACTAATTTTTTTCGTACAGAAAGATATACTGATGTTTTGGAAGTCATCTGGCTGACTTCCTCCGTTCTGATCAAAGAAGATACATTCTCATGATTCAGATATACCTGCTGCACACCATCCTCATAGGCAATCTCCACCAAAACCTCTCCTACCGCTTTTTCAATCACACTCTCGTCCTTTGCATCGATCCCTTTTCTCAAAAAATACAATGCCATCGCCCGATACATTGCTCCTGTATCCACATAAACAAATCCCAGATATACAGCCAAACGTTTGGCAATTGTACTTTTACCAGCCCCTGCTGGTCCATCAATCGCAATATTTACAGACATCGTTTTCTCCTCACTTCTCACAAAACATAAATATATCGTCTTTTCTACTATACCACACTGTTTCCAGCCAGCCATCCAGTAGACCATGCAATCTGCAGATTAAATCCACCCGTGACAGCATCCAGATCCAAAATCTCTCCGGCAAAATACAATCCGGAGATCTTTTTTGATTCCATAGTAGATGGATTGATCTCTTTTACCGAAATTCCGCCCTGTGTAATGATCGCCTCTGAATATCCACGCAGACCTGTCAGCGTAAATATCAAACCCTTTGTCACTTCAACCAGCCGCCCTCTTTCCTCTCGGGTCAGTTCATTGACTTTTTTATCCGGTAAAATACCACTTTTTTCAATTATAACCGGAATCAAACGGGCAGGATATAAATTCCCCAGCGCATTCTTAAACTGTTTGTTTTTTGCCTCCTCAAATTCACGCAGGAAACGTGCATCCAGCTGTTCTTCGCTTAAAGCTGGCTTTAAGTCAATTTTTAAGGTCAATGGATGATCCTGTTTCTGAAATTTCTTTGCCGCATAACTGCTGGCACTCAAAAGCACCGGTCCGCTGACTCCAAAATGGGTAAAAAGCATCTCTCCAAATTCACTGTAAACTTCTTTTTTTCCATCCATCACAAAAACCTTAATATTTTTAAGAGCAAGCCCCTGCAATTCTGCCATAGCTTCTTCTGTTTCAAAAGGAACTAATGCCGGACTCAGCGCTGTCACTGTATGTCCCACATCTTTTGCCATCCTATAGCCATCCCCTGTAGATCCTGTTGTCGGATAAGACAGTCCTCCGGTAGCAACGATTACAGAATCAGAGGTGTATACAGTATGATCTTTTAACTTTACACCGCTTGCTATACCATTTTCTGTTAGGATTTCTAAAACCTCACAATGAAGCCGAATCTGTACATGATATTTTTTCATCAGTCTTTCAAGACCATGAATGATATCAGAGGAGTGGTCTGATACCGGAAAAACACGGTTGCCACGCTCTGTCTTAAGTGGAACACCGGCTTCTTCCAGCAGATGCATCATATCCTGACTCGTGAAAGAATAAAATGCACTGTAAAGAAATTTTGGATTGCTCATAACTGCTTGAAGAAGTTCTTCTGGATCACAGTTATTTGTAACATTACAGCGTCCCTTGCCTGTAATA
>CAJMNU010000207.1 GCA_905214855.1 uncultured bacterium
TAATCAGTATAAGTTACAAAGACACTATCCTTTAGGCTTTGCACACTTACAACGTTTTTATCAATCATAAAGTCATTGATACGAGTTTCAAACTCTACGTCGTTTTCAATTCTACCCTTTTCAAAACCAAATTTTTCACTTAATTCATTGCAGAATTCTATCACTTCTTTTTTCAGATCCAATCCAATAATACGGATATCAAAACCTTTTTGCTCCTTCAGATAATAATACATAGCAAAAGTGAGATAAGATTTTCCACATCCAAAATCTAGTATTGTAATCTCCCTTTCTCTTGGAAGTTTAGGGATAATATCTTCAATAAACTCTAAAAAACGATTGATCTGACGAAATTTATCATATTTAGGAGATGCCACCTTTCCATCTGCGGTCATCACTCCCAACCCCACTAAAAACGGAATTGGCTTTCCCTCCTCCAACACATAGCGTTTTTTACGGTTGTGAGCAAGGATTTTGGGCTGCTGGGAAATCTGTGTCTTCTCATTTCTCACCTTTTGTTTTGTTTTCACTGTCACCTTTCCCTTTTTACTGACAAGCACCAATACACTTCCCTTCTCTGAGGACAATTCTGCCTGTTTGAGAGAATGTTTTAATAGATCTGTCAGATAGGATATGGTCTCTTGTTTTGACATATTTTTATGGAATGCCTGCTTTCCTACCTGTTCCTCTGCCTGAAATTTAAGCATTCCCTGCAGACTCACTGGTCGGATACGGCAACGGCTTATGGCACTCTCATTTTTGGAAACCGGAGAGCTTACCACTGCCCCATGCAGCTGTTCATCCAAAATCCACGCAAGAGCATCTTCCAATTCTTTTCTTTCATTTTGTTCCATTTTATTTTATCCTTTGCCGTCTTTTAATTTTCTGCATCCACCCATGCTGCTCTTAAAAGTGCTGGCTCTTTCTCTAAATGAGCATAATCATTGAAGCGTTCCAAAGAATATCCTTTCGATGCTTCCCATGAAATCTGTGTAATACTACAGTTTTCCAGGGAATTTCCAAGCATTCTCCACTTTGCCAGATCCATCCCAAGCATCCATGTAACAAATGTGCGGATCACGCCGCCATGAACCACCATCGCTACATTTTTACAACCACTTGCAGTCACTTCCTCCATAACTGGAAGAACTCTCTTTACTACATCAAAAGCACACTCTCCGCCCGGATATGGCATATCCCACTCCATTTTATTAAACTCTACTTTAAAATCATGGAATTTTTCAGCGATCACTTCGTCGCTCAATCCTTCCATCTCGCCAAAAGAAATCTCTCTCAGCCTTGCATCAATCCTGTGTTCTGCGTTCCAATATAAATTTGCAGTCTGTGCAGTCTGTACTGCTCTGTCATAATCGCTGGAATACACCAGATCAATGTTAGAAGGAACTAGGCGCTCTCCTAAAAGAGCAGCCTGACGATATCCTTCCTCTGACAGGTCTACATTGACATTACAGAGTTTGCTGCACTGCCGTCCGTGACGAATCAGATATATATTCATATTCTTTACTCCTGTCTTCTGTTTTCTCTCCAGCCGATTTTTATAGTCTTCCTTAGTTTTTAAAACTATGGATCGGTGCTGGGATTCTTCCTGTACGGTTTACAAATGCTTCACAGGAGAAACTATTTACAGGCATAACCGGTGCATATCCTAAAAGTCCGCCAAATTCTACTGTATCTCCCACTGTTTTTCCGATCACCGGAATGATACGGACTGCTGTTGTCTTCTGGTTTATCATACCGATAGCCGTCTCATCTGCAATAATTCCTGAAATGGTAGCTGGTGTGGTATCTCCCGGAATCGCGATCATATCAAGTCCTACAGAGCAAACACAAGTCATTGCTTCCAGCTTTTCAATGGTCAATGCACCTGCCAGAACAGAATCAATCATACCCTGATCTTCACTGACCGGAATAAATGCACCACTCAAACCTCCTACATAGGAAGATGCCATAACACCACCTTTTTTCACCTGATCATTCAACATAGCAAGAGCTGCTGTTGTACCCGGAGCGCCTACACGTTCCAGACCAATCTCCTGTAAAATATCTGCTACGCTGTCTCCCACTGCCGGAGTTGGAGCCAGAGAAAGGTCAATGATCCCAAAAGGAATTCCCAAACGCTTTGATGCTTCCTGTGCAACAAGCTGACCAACACGGGTAATCTTGAACGCTGTCTTTTTGATCGTCTCACAAAGTACCTCAAAATTCTGCCCTCTCACACTCTCCAATGCTGTTTTTACAACTCCCGGTCCGCTGACACCTACATTGATGATGGCATCTGCCTCTGTCACACCATGAAATGCGCCTGCCATAAATGGATTATCGTCCGGAGCATTACAAAATACAACCAGTTTCGCACATCCTAAAGAGTCAGAATCTTTTGTCTCTTCTGCTGCCTGTTTCACGATTTCTCCCATCAGACGGATCGCATCCATATTCATACCAGTCTTTGTAGACCCTACATTGACAGAACTGCACACTCTTTCTGTCTCTGCCAATGCCTTGGGGATAGAACGGATCAGATTCTCCTCTGCTTTTGTCATTCCCTTGCTGACCAAGGCAGAATAACCACCAATAAAGTTGACACCAACTTCCTTTGCAGCCCGATCCAGTGTTCGCGCGATAGTCACAAAATCTTCCGGTGTTTTACATGCGGATGTACCAACCAGAGAGATTGGTGTAACAGAAATTCTCTTATTTACGATCGGAATGCCAAAATCTCTTTCAATTGCCTGACCTGTAGAAACAAGATTCTTTGCCACTGTTGTAATTTTGTTATAAATTTTTTCGTTTAATGCCTCAAGATCTGTATCACAGCAATCCAAAAGATTGATTCCCAGTGTTATAGTACGCACATCCAGATTTTCATGCTCGATCATATTATTTGTTTCATTTACTTCCAGTATGTTAATCATTGCCGTTTTCCTTTCTTTTTTCCTTTGCAGCATTCTTTAAACATTAAATACGATGCATTTTAGTAAAGATCTCTTCTCTCTGACACTTTACTTTCACA
>CAJMNU010000208.1 GCA_905214855.1 uncultured bacterium
TATCCAAAGAATAGATACCAGGAAGATCTACTACTGTATAGGTCTGTTCGTCTAAACGAAAGAAACCGGATGTACAGGAAACGGTGACACCTGCCCAGTTGCCAGTGTGCTGTCTAAGCCCAGTAAGGCTGTTGAACAGTGTGCTTTTTCCAACATTGGGATTTCCGGCAAGAGCAATGACTGGATAAGAATGAGAGGGCATAAAAACACCTTTATGTAGGATTTTGTTTATAGAATATGCCAAAGAATAGGAAAAGGTGCAAAATAAGATGGTAGGATAAAAAGAATATCACAAAAGAGAATGTAGTTTCATATATTAAACACAACGCAGAATATCGAGGGAAAACCATGGTGATTCCTGCCCACTATATAGAAATCGGACAGAGAGCTTCTATTGTCTGGATGGCTCATGAGCCATATATGAAAAAAAGACTGGAAGATATTGGATTCCAGAAAGACGCAGCGATCCAATGTGTTTTAAAAGGGAAAAAAGGAGAGATGATAGCATATCTTGTGAGGGATGCTGTGATTGCATTAAGAAAAGAGGATGCATCTAGGTTATTTGTAAAAATACTGCCTTAGAGCAGGTCAACTACCTATTGTCTAAATATAGTATTTTGTCTATAAGAAACGAAAAGTTTGATCTATGAAAAGTGGCATATCCGAAGGGGGAAAACAGATTTGACAGGTTTGATCGTCTAAGGCGGTCAATCTTCACTTTTGCTTGCAAGGTATAGGAAAATATGTTACAACAGAAACATGAAATTTTCAGTTCACTCAAAGAAAGCGGAACAGTTCCGCCAATAGCAAACGAAAGGGTTTTAGTTATGAATGTATACTATAAGAGTACACGGGGCAAAGAGAGTAATGTAACCGCTTCTATGGCGATTTTGAAGGGATTGGCAAACGATGGGGGACTATTTATGCCAGAGGTTATGCCAAAATTGGAGATCTCTATGAAGGATCTGGCAAAGATGACATATCAGGAGACAGCATATGAGGTCATGAAACTATTTTTAACTGATTTTACAAAAGAAGAGTTGGAAAGCTGTATCCAAAAGGCATATGACGATAAGTTTGATACCGAAGAGATTGCGCCTCTGGTAAAGGCAGATGGAGCATATTATCTGGAACTGTTCCATGGTAATACGATTGCATTTAAAGATATGGCACTCTCTATTTTACCTCATCTGATGATCACAGCAGCAAAGAAAAATCATGTAGACAAAGAGATCGTGATCTTGACTGCAACGTCAGGAGATACAGGAAAAGCTGCAATGGCAGGATTTGCTGATGTTTCAGGAACAAAGATCATTGTTTTCTATCCAAAAGATGGTGTAAGCCGTGTACAGGAGCTTCAGATGCTGACCCAGAAGGGAGAGAATACCTTTGTGGTTGGGATTGACGGTAACTTTGATCATGCACAGAGTGGTGTAAAGGCAATCTTCCATGATGAGAAATTTGCCAAAGAGATGGAAGAACATGGATATCAGTTCTCTTCTGCAAACTCCATTAATATTGGACGCTTAGTTCCACAGATTGTTTATTATGTATATGCATATGCAAAATTGCTGGAGAATGGTGAGATAACAGATGGAGAGCAGATCCAAGTCTGTGTGCCAACAGGAAACTTTGGCAATATTCTTGCTGCCTATTTTGCAAAGCAGATCGGTGTGCCGATTTCCAAACTGATCTGTGCTTCCAATGAAAATAAAGTTTTGTTTGACTTCTTCCAGACAGGAACATATGACAGAAACAGAGAATTTATCCTGACCTCTTCTCCTTCTATGGATATTTTGATCTCCAGCAATCTGGAACGTCTGATTTATTTGAGCTGTGGGCAGGATGCGAAGAAAAATGCCGAGTTGATGGAGGAGCTGGCTAAGAATGGTGTCTATACTGTAACAGAAGAAATGAGACAGTTCATGAAAGATTTCGAAGGCGGTTTTGCATCCGAAGAACAAGTGGCAGAAGAAATCGCTCATGTATATAAAGAGACAGGTTATGTGATCGATACCCATACAGCAGTTGCATCCACAGTATGCCGCTCTATGAGGACAGAAGATTCTCCAAAGACTGTGATCGCATCTACGGCAAGCCCATACAAATTTGCGAGAAGTGTGGTAGAGGCGATCAATGGTAAGGAAAATAAGAAAGACGATCTGGAATATATTGAAGAGCTGCATCAGATTTCCGGTGTAAAAGTACCACAGGCAGTGGAGGAAATCTTACATGCAGCTATCCGTCACAACAGAATCTGTGCATCAGATCAGATGTCACAGACTGTAAAGCAGATTCTGGGATTCTAACCCTTTTCAAATAAGGAAAAGTAGTATATAATGAGACAAGAAGAGTGGAATCAGCCAGAAATGCGTCTGATGAAGGCTCTCGGAGAAGATAGGAGGATTATATATATGTTAGTTTCCGCAGAAGAAATGCTGAAAAAGGCAAAAGAAGGAAAGTATGCAGTAGGTCAGTTTAATATCAATAATCTGGAGTGGACAAAAGCTGTTTTGCTCACTGCAGAGGAATTAAAATCCCCGGTTATTTTGGGTGTATCTGAGGGCGCTGGAAAATATATGACTGGTTTTAAGACAGTAGCAGCTATGGTAAAAGCCATGATCGAGGAGCTGAATATTACTGTTCCGGTTGCTCTGCATTTAGACCATGGAACTTATGAGGGATGCTATAAGTGTATTGAAGCAGGCTTTTCCTCTATTATGTTTGACGGTTCTCATTATCCGATCGAGGAGAATGTAGCAAAGACAACAGAATTAGTTAATGTATGTAAAGAAAAAGGTATGTCTCTGGAAGCAGAAGTTGGCTCTATTGGCGGTGAAGAAGACGGTGTTGTAGGTTTAGGTGAATGTGCAGATCCGAATGAGTGTAAAGCGATCGCAGATCTGGGCGTTACCATGCTGGCAGCTGGAATCGGCAATATCCATGGAAAATATCCGGAAAACTGGCCGGGACTGCGTTTTGATGTGTTAGAGAAAGTA
>CAJMNU010000209.1 GCA_905214855.1 uncultured bacterium
TAAATTTCCCATTGCTTTGAACCTCCTTCATTTCTTTCTGTCCTTATTGTATCATCCATTTTTTTCATTGTCTACGCAAAATTGGCTCAAAAACTTGCATTTTTTGAACTGACTGTTATAATAAGCTGAAAGTGAAATATACATAATCCAAAAACAAAGGATATCCATATCAGGAGGAAAAACCATGGAAGAATTCAGTTCCTGTAAAAAAGCAATGGAGGCATGTGCCTCAACAAAAACATTTTCTCTTGCCCATCTATTTCAGGAAGAAAAAGTAATGGAAATGCACATTCATGACTGCTATGAAATCTATTATTCTATCTCTGGCGGCAAGCAGTTTCTGATCGATAACCGTTTTTATCCAATCCAGCCCGGAGATCTGTTTCTCATCAACCAGTATGAAAGCCACTACATCACTCAGCTCGACAAGATGGTGCATGAACGCATTGTCCTATCCATTCATCCAGACTATGTAAAACAGCTCTCCTCTGTACAGACCGATTTGGATTCTTGCTTTTCCAAACGTCCTCCAAACTTTAAACACCGTTTTTCACTGACAAAAGATCAGCAAAACCGTTTCCTGTATTATATTAACAAACTGAAATCGGTACATGGTTTTGGGAGTGACATTTTAGAGCAGGCATTCTTTATGGAATTATTGGTTATGCTGAATGCGATCTGTGCTGCCGGTCCAGCTTCAGAAAACAATACTTCCCCTCAAGTATATAATCATCAGGTTGACGATATTTTAGCCTATATCAACCAAAATCTCTCCTCCTCCATCACCATCGAACAACTGGCTGAACATTTTTTTATGAGTGAATCGTATATCTGTCGTATTTTTAAAGCAGTCACCGGCACTACCATCAACAAATACATCACAGCCAGAAGGATTAGCATTGCCAAAGCCCATTTATCAGGCGGAGCCACTGTCAATGAGGCATGGGAACAATCTGGATTTGCCGATTACAGTAATTTTCTGCGTTCCTTTACAAAAGCAGTGGGCGTATCCCCTAAGAAATACGCCCAATATTCTGTCAGCTGACATGAAGTGACAATGTTGTGACATAGTCCAGATTTTTCATGTTCATCTCAAGAATCTTCTCTTCTCTGGCAAACGCAGTTGACATCCACTGTTCTTCTGCTGCCAATTGCATATGACAAAGGACGATTCCCAGATCAATCTCCAGCAGATATGCTCCCTGACGTTCCCAAAACTGCTTTTTGCGTGTAAAAATATGAATTCTGTTTTTATATACTACAAATCTCCAAGGCTGGAGATTCAGTGCGGAAGGAGCTAAGCGTGCCGCATATAACACTGCTTTCTCCTCTTCCCCTATCTCTTCCTTAAAAATACACAATTCTTTTAAAGGATGTCTTTTTGCTGTGGTACTATCTCTAAGCAGACGTTTTACTGGAAAACCAAACGCTACTACCATTAAAGCTTGTAAAGAACCCATTTTCTTCTTTTCTGTCAACTGTGCAGCTCCCTGATAACAAGTTCCTAATCCTTTTGTTGTGAGGTATAGTATCATCTGTTCAAGAATATAACCGGCATTACGCCTCGCATCTGACTCTTTTCCACCATAAAATACCAGATAATAAGGAGCTGGAACTGTCCCAAATCCCTTGACTGCCGCTTTTCCTGAAGTGTTGACTATAATATCCAGTTTCCACACACACGTCTCATTCCACGGAGAAAGTTCCTTGATAAAATGGTGCAGTTTCTGTATCAATTCTTCTGAAATCGGTCTAAAATCAAACTTTCTCACGGTTCTTCTGTAAGAAATCGCCTCATATTGATTCATCTTTTCCTTCTCCCTTTTCTATCCATCTTTCTGTCTAAAAACCTCTACAGCAATTCTTCCATCTCATCCAAAATTCTTCCAAATAAAGCCAGTGCTTCTTCTATTGGTTCTGGCTCATTCATATCTACCTTTGCTCGTTTCAAAAGTTCAATCGGACTGTCAGAACATCCGCCCTGAAGAAAAGAAAGATATCCTTTTTTTACTTCCTCATTTCCGGCAAGAATCTGATTGCTGATCGCAATAGCTGCTGAAAGTCCGGTTGCATACTGATACACATAAAATGGTGTATAAAAATGTGGAATCCTTGCCCATTCATAATCAATCTGTTCATCCACGCACATCTCTGGTCCAAAATATGCCTCATTCAGTTCATGATACTTCGCACACAGATTCTTTGCTGTCAGCACATTTCCCTCTTCTACCATCTTATGTGCCCATTGTTCAAATTCTGCAAACATAGTCTGGCGGAACAATGTACCCTTAAAAGTTTCCAGAAAATAATTTAAAAGTTCAATTCTCTCTTCTTTGTCATTTGTCTTCTTTAAAAGATGCTGAACCAGTAGAGACTCATTACAGGTAGATGCTACCTCTGCCACAAAGATCACATAATTTGCATATGTGAATGGCTGTGCATGATCTGAATAATAAGTGTGCAGAGCGTGTCCCATTTCATGAGCCAGTGTAAACACAGAATTCATCGTATCATTGTAGTTCAAAAGAACACATGGATGTGTGCCATATACTCCCCATGAATATGCCCCGCTTCTCTTTCCTTCATTTTCGTACACATCGATCCATCGATTTTCAAATCCTTCTTTTATATGTGACAAATATTCTTCCCCTAACGGTTTTAATGCTTCTAACACAATCTCCTTTGCCTCGGAAAATGACACTTTTTTCTCTGCTCCTTTGGAAATTGGTGTATATAGATCATACATATGAATATCAGAAAGCCCTAATGCTTTTTTCCTAAGTGCTACATAACGGTGCATCAATGGAAGATGCTCTCTCACAACATGGATCAGGTTATCATACACAGATACAGGAATCTCATTGGCAGATAAAGCTGCTTCCTGACTGGAATTGTATTTTCTTGCCTTTGCATAAAACACGGCTGTCTTGACATTTGATTCAAAGGTTGCTGCCAAAGTATTGGAATATT
>CAJMNU010000210.1 GCA_905214855.1 uncultured bacterium
CCGCCACGTTTTTTTAACCACTGAAAGACTTTCCCACAAATATAGATTCCATAAGCTGGAGGTGTGTTATAAAGAGATTTTGCATCTGCATGGATTTTATACTGCATCATGGTCGGAGTTCCCTCAAGTACATCTTCAGTGATCAGATCTTCACGAATGATTGCGATCACAACCCCCGCTGGTCCAATATTCTTCTGTACACCACCATAGATCATTCCATATTTTGTTACATCAACAGGTTCTGACAAGAAACAGGAGGAAACATCTGCAACCAATGGTTTACCCTTGGTATTTGGCAATGTTTTAAATTTAGTTCCATAAATGGTATTGTTTTCACAGATGTATACATAGTCCGCATCCTCAGAAACTGGCAGATCGGAGCAATCTGGAATGTAAGTAAAGGTCTTATCCGCACTGGAAGCGATGGCATTTACATCACCATATTTCTTTGCTTCTTGGTATGCTTTCTTTGCCCACTGCCCTGTGATGATATAATCTGCTTTCTTATTTTTCATCAGATTCATCGGGATCATGGCAAACTGTAAAGAAGCTCCTCCCTGCAGAAACAGCACTTTATAGTTATCTGGAATATTCATAAGTTCCCTAAGATCTGCTTCTGCTGTGTTGATAATTTCCTCAAAAGCCTTTGAACGGTGACTCATCTCCATAACGGACATCCCAGTTCCCTTATAATCCAGCATCTCTGCCGCAGCTTCCTTGAGTACCTCTTCCGGCAAAACGGCCGGACCTGCTGAAAAATTATACACTCTGCTCATTGCTATTTCCTCCCTTTTCTTTATTTATGATTCCAACATAGGTATCTGTGTTTGCACGGATACCTATGCCTTATTTCCTATTCCTGTCTTCTTGTGCATTTATCGGATCTGATCAGAAGATTTAATCTCCAAATCTGTCTCGTCAAATGCATCTGCAATCGGAGCACCTGCCGGAACCATTGGAAATACCTTATCATCGCAATCGATCTGACAATCGATAACAACTGGAATATTTAACTCAATCGCTTCCCTGAGTACAGGTTCCAGTTCTTCTTTTTTCGTCACCCGATATGCTTTTGCTCCCATTGCTTCAGAAACTTTCACGAAGTCCACACCATCATTTAAGATGGTCTGAGAATATCTTTGTTCATAGAACAGAGTCTGCCACTGGCGAACCATTCCCAATACATGATTATTGATAACTACCTGTATGATCGGAATATTATATCTGGTTGCTGTCGCAATCTCGTTCATATTCATACGGAAGCATCCATCTCCCGCAATGTTGATCACTGTTTTATCACGGCATCCCATCTTTGCACCAATAGAAGCTCCAAGACCATATCCCATTGTTCCTAAGCCTCCTGATGTCAAAAATGTGCGAGGTTTTTTGTATTTATAATACTGTGCCGCCCACATCTGATGCTGTCCTACTTCTGTTGTGATAATGGCATCTCCCTCTGTCACATTATAAATAGTTTCTATGATGAACGGACCTGTCAGCGTGTCCTTATTATAACGCAGCGGATACATATCTTTCATTCTCTCAATATGTGCGATCCATTCATCATGATTCTGAGGATCTAAACGTGCATTCAAACGACGTAAGATCACTTTAAGATCTCCAATGATGCTGGAATCAATCATAATATTCTTATTGATCTCCACCTCATCCACATCAAACTGAAGAATTTTTGCATTTTTTGCAAATTTAGATGCATTTCCTACAACACGGTCACTAAATCTCGCTCCGGCAACGATCAAAAGATCAGCTTCTGTCACACCAAAATTAGAAGTTTTTGTTCCATGCATTCCGATCATTCCTGTGTACAGTTCATCTGTACCATCAAATGCACCTTTTCCCATCAGTGTATCTGCCACTGGTGCTTGGATTTTCTTTGCAAAAGCACGAAGCTCATCGGATGCATCGGATACGATTGCTCCGCCTCCCACTAAGATAAACGGTTTTTTTGCCTTGTGGATCATCTCCACTGCACGGTTCAAATCTTCTTCTGTTATAGTGTCTTTCTGCCTTTCAATTTCCTGTGGCTCCAGATATTCATATTCACACTTTGCAGCTGTCACATCTTTTGTGATATCCACAAGAACCGGTCCTGGTCTTCCACTCTTTGCAATCTGAAATGCCCGACGCAGTGTTTTTGCCAGCTTTGTCACATCTTTTACAATAAAATTATGCTTTGTGATCGGCATCGTCACGCCGGCAATATCAATTTCTTGAAAGCTGTCTTTTCCCAAAAGATTCACGGGCACATTGCAGGTGATCGCCACCATAGGGATAGAATCCATATATGCCGTTGCAATACCTGTAACCAAATTCGTTGCACCAGGTCCGGAGGTTGCCATGCAGACTCCCACCTTTCCCGTTGCTCTCGCATATCCATCTGCCGCATGTGCCGCTCCCTGTTCATGGGAAGTCAAAATATGCGTAATTTCATTCTGATGTTGATACAGAGCATCGTAAATATTCAAGATCGTACCACCCGGATAACCAAATACAGTATCTACCCCCTGCTCTTTCAAACACTCTATTACAATTTCAGAACCTGTTAAAATTTCCATATCATACCCCTTCCTGACTATCTTTTTGGAATCTCTAACACAGCTCCGCGGTTTCCGCTGGTTACCATGGAAGCATAGCGCGCCAGATATCCTGTTGTTACCTTTGGCTCTCTTGGCTGCCATTCAGCGCGCCTCTTTGCCATTTCCTCATCTGAAACTCTAAGGTTTAATCTATTTTCATTGATATCGATTTCTATAATATCTCCTTCTTTTACCAGTGCGATCGGTCCTCCCACTGCCGCTTCTGGGGAAACATGCCCAATAGAAGCCCCTCTTGAAGCACCGCTGAAACGTCCATCCGTGATCAGTGCCACCGTAGACCCTAATCCCATACCTGCAATTGCGGAAGTTGGATTTAACATTTCTCTCAT
>CAJMNU010000211.1 GCA_905214855.1 uncultured bacterium
TGTGCATGTGTCATACCACTAATCGCGATCCCGTCCACTTCAATCTCTTTTTTCATTTCTGTTTCTGGCTCTGTAGCAGAAGTCTGTGTATCTCCCAAACCAGCTGCTGCATTCTTCTCCTGTGTTTTACAGCTTCTCAATCCTACAGTAACAAGAAGGATCAAAAGCAAAACTCCACCAACTATAAGAAGGATCTTTGTCCAATCTGGTCCTCTTCTGCGTCGTCTTCTATTTCTGGAAGCCGTCGTTTTAGGACGGTAATTGCTCCTTCCTGTTCCTCTGCTCTGTGCATTTCTGTTTCCAGAAGAATAGGAAGCTCTCGCTGCCTGCTGGACCTTTCTTACACGTTCTCTATCAGCAGCTTCTGAATATTTTCTGGACGACTGTGTTCTTTTTTCATGATCATTCATACAATTTAACTCCTCTGCTCTATAGTAAAATGCGATTTTTAAAGGACCGCATTTTTTCTTTTATGTATATCTTATTTTCAGGCATTCATATTATACTATACCACAATATATTGAAAATGGAATGAATATTTTTCTTAATTATTTTTTCGTTTCTTTATACTTTTTTTACTTTTTAAAGAAAAGCGAAAACATCTTGAATTTACCTTCACTTCCTGTTACACTGAAATCGTTTAAAAATATGATCTCCGATTTAATCAGGAACTTTGAACACTTATTATATGGAGGAAAACTATGTCAGAACTTGTCGATTTACATGTACATTCTAATGCCTCAGATGGTACTTGTTCTCCAGAAGAAGTCGTACATCTGGCTCTGGATGCACACCTTTATTCCATCGCCCTCACTGACCATGATACTGTCGCAGGTATTGAAAAAGCACAGCAGGCAGCTCTTCACACTTCCTTAGAAGTAATCCCAGGTATAGAACTATCTTGTTCCTATCATGACCGTGATATCCATATCCTTGGTCTCTTCCTCGATTTTCAAAATCCAATTCTTCAAAGAGAACTGGAATTGATTCAGGAGATCCGCAACCAAAGGAATAGAGAAATGATCCGCCGTTTTGCTTCTGATGGCATTTTGATCACAGAAGAATCCCTGTATCAGGGCAATCCCAATATGATCATTACACGCGCCCATTTTGCCAATGCCCTGCTTTCTCTTGGAATTGTAAAAAACAGAGATTCTGCATTTCGCCAATATTTAAATCCGAGCAGCCGCTACTATATCCCAAAACAGGATCTCACACCACAAAAAGCAATGGAACTGCTGCGTAAAAGTCATGCCTTTCCGGTGTTAGCGCATCCTCTTCAATATAAATTGGATCGTCCTGACCTTCTTCATCTGATTCAGAAATTAAAAGATTTGGGGCTTATGGGATTAGAATGTTTTCATTCTTCCAATAACAGCTATGAAAGCAGTGTTCTATGTGGTATCGCCAGACAATATCATCTTCTTCCAACAGGAGGTTCTGATTTTCACGGAGACAATAAACCTGATATCTATATTGGAAGAGGACGTGGGGGGCTTAGGGTATCGAAACCTCTGTTGGATGATATAAAACATCAATATCAACTCACCTTTCCTGAATATTCAAAGAGATAGGCATATTCTCTTTTATAAGATTCAGCCAGAACTATCACCTTTAGGTGATGGGTAAATTCACACAAGATAAGAAAAGGAGTATTTATAATGAAAGAATTATATCAGCAAATTGAAGAAAAAATCCACGCTGCAGGCTATCACAATCCTGTAGATGGAGAAGAGATTTACAATGAGATCTGTGACGAGATCGACGGAAAGGGAAATGGTACATATCTGCTTCTTGCCAAAAAAGAAGGCTCTGTCTTTTTTGAATACCAAGTGGAAATCATGGATGATTCTTTTAATCTGTCCTATCTTGATATCCATGAAGAAGATGGAAACATCATTCATATAGACTTTGATCGTTGACTTTTAAAGCTGCAGAAAACAAAAGACCACTCCTTCCATACTCTTTTACATGTTGGAGGAATGGTCTTTCTTTCTGTTTTACAGAATATATGATATACTGATGATACAGATATCAAAGATAAGAAAGGTAGTGTATCTATGGATTTAATCTATCAGTTTATTGAAAATTATAAAAGAAAACTCAGTTTTTACGAATCTGTAGGTCGTCTAGCTGCTAACCAGCTTGAACTTTCCCTGCAAACCGCCGGAATCCGTGCTATGGTCACATTCCGTGCAAAATCGCCGAACCGTTTAAAAAGCAAAGTCCAGCGCCGCAATTCCCAAAGATCCGTACCTTACAAAAATATGAGAGAAATCTATGAAGATATCGCTGATCTGGTTGGAGTCCGTGTTTCCCTTTATTTTCCGGGTGACCGAAATAAAATGAATTCTCTGATCAGTGAAAACTTTGAACTGCTTGAGACAAAACAATTTCCTGAACAATCCAAACCACCCACTTACAACAGACGCTTCTCTGGATATTGGGCAAACCATTATCGTGTCCATCTGCGAGAAGATTCTCTGGACGGATCTCAAAAAAAATATGCCACTACACGCATTGAGATCCAAGTTGCCTCTGTTTTGATGCATGCCTGGTCTGAGGTAGAACATGATCTGACATACAAGCCACTACAAGGAACTTTATCCAATGAAGAACTTGCCATTTTGGATGAATTAAACGGGCTTGTTCTTGCTGGTGAGATTGCCTTAGAACGCCTTCAGGATGCCGGAAATGCCCGTATCCGCAGCAAAAATGCCATATTAAACAACCAATATGAACTTGCTACTTACTTATATAATTATCTAAGTAACAATTTTAAGCCAGAGGATATTGAACTTCGTATGGGAAACATTGAACTCCTCTTCAAGCTCCTCTCCTCTCTTAAAATGAACAGTGTAAAAGAAATAGAGCCTGTTTTACG
>CAJMNU010000212.1 GCA_905214855.1 uncultured bacterium
GGACTGTCATAGAACGATCCCAGAATCCTGCATTTTCTGTAGGAGAAGGTCTTGCCTTTATGGGATATCTGGAGACGGTGCGTTATGAGAATTTTTATAAATATACAGAAAAGATAGATCATTGGATAGACTCTTCCAATAATATAATACGTCATGCCATAAAGAATGCATATGTGGATGCTGCGTGGAACAGTCTGATACAGGATTTAGAGGAGTGGTGCAAGAGTGATCGGTATGGAGAAACACTGCGGGAGGGAATTCAGGGAAATGGATTTCCGCTCCCAGTTGAATCTATAGCAGAGGCAATCCAGAAAGAACTGATTCTTTTTATTCAAAAAATGGCAGAGGAGCTATCAGAGGAGTTTAGAAAGCTCTTTGGAGAGAGTTTGACATTATCTTATGATTATAAAGTAGAACAAAAGGCGATCCAAACGATTCTTCGTTCCCAGAAAGAGTTAAATCGGGCAAAATTTGCCAAATGGACTCTGTTTGGATTGTTAAGGGCAACATTTATGGACTTGGATACGCCAGTTGATAAACAAGAAAGACAAAAACAGGTAGAGAGGATTAAAAGACGCAGACAATATGTGTTAAGGGAGTTGGAAGACCAATTTTGGGATAAATCTAATCTGGTGTCTGGTTCTATTACAGAGGGGATAAGAAGAGGAATGGTGGATTCTCTGGAACAATATTTGGAAGAATGTACGCCGTATTTTGTAGAGTTGGCTGTAGGATGAAGGAAAATCATATCAAAAGAGTGAACAGGAAAGAAAGGGAGAACTGCCATGTCAAGAATGCAAGAAATCAATCAGAGGTTGTCCTTACTTCGTTTAAATGGCAAAAGGATTGTGTATCTGATTTCTGAAGACAGAGATATTTTAGAAGAAATTTTTACAGGAGCAGCACCGACGATCAAGGCATTGGCATATGAAAGTTTACAGGAAGTCTGTAAAACTCCCAATGAGATGTTTTATAGATTTGCTCTTCAAAATGCCTATTTGGCAGATGCTTATAGTATGAAGGAATTTTCTGATAAGTTTGGAAGAATGTTTTATCCATCCATTCATGAAAGAAAGACAGCAAATCTGGATCAGATCTCTTTTTTATATTTGAATGATTTTGATATTATTTCAAAAGATATAGCAGCCCATTTTCTCAAACAGTTTTTGATATATGCAAAGCAGAGGGAAGAAGAACACCATCCAATTTATTTATTTTTGATCAGTACTGTCTTAAAAATTCCAGAGGGATTTCGGCAAAGTATGGAGATTGTAGACGTTCCTGAGATGGATAAGGAAGATATCCTTGAGCTTTTGTCTCAGGAAGCGATGAGAGAGGAGAGTGAAAAAGAAAATTTTTTGTGGCAAAAAAAAGAATTGTGCGCTTTAGATTGGGATCGTGTTTGTAAAGCAGCAGCAGATTTTGGAGGTTTGCCGCGAAAAGAGATTTTAGAGATTATTCGCTGTCTTCAGAGTGCTTATGGAAGTTTTTATGGCAGAAGCAATACACGAAGCGGAACAATGGAAAATTTGGAAAAAATACATGAAGAGCGGATGCGTTTGGTTGCTGTACATAAAGAGGAAAATGCACGCTACGATAAAACGGTAACTATTTTAGAGTGTCAGGAAGCCGTGAGTGGTTTGGATGGATATATGAATTGGCTGGATGAGGTAAAAGAAGATATGCTGTACCCGGAATGTTGCAGAAGGTGGGGATGTCAGCCACCAAAAGGAGTCTTGTTGTCTGGTGTTCCTGGAAGTGGAAAGACACAGGCAGCAAAATTGACAGCAGCTAGAATGAAAGTTCCTTTAGTTCAGTTTAGGATGGATAATTTGTTGGGAGGACTAGTAGGAGACTCAGAAGCAAACTTTAAAAGATGCCGTAAAAAAATAGAAGCATTAGCTCCTTGTGTTGTTTTGATCGATGAACTGGAAAAATTATTCGGCAGAGAAGAAGGTGAAGGAAGCCACGAAGTGACAATGAATTTGTTGGCAGCACTTTTGGACTGGCTGCAGGAGAATAAGAAGGCTATTTTTTTCTTTGCCACCAGTAATCATGTCAAGGGATTGAGACCAGAACTGTTACGCGATGGGCGGTTTGATATGCGTTTTTATGTTTTTATGCCAACATATGAAGAATTACTGTCTATTTTTGAGTATCATCTGAAAAAAACGAATGATATGTCAAAGAAAACTTTGTTTTCAAGATGGGAAGATCAGTATCAGAAACTTGCAGGAGTATTTTTAGATCAGATTGCGAAGTATGCAAGAGAAGAGAAAAAAAATATGTTTTATACAGGTGCAAATGTAGAAAGTCTGATTCTTCAAACGAATCGAAGTCTGCGAAGAAGTTGTATGATACAGGAAAATCGAGGGATTTCTTTTGAAGAATACAGAAATGCTCTGTATCAGACTGCAATCAGTGGAAAAAGCCAGCCATATGGTATGACAAATATGGAAGATATTGCAAAATCTTGGCTGGAAGCCAGAAAAAATCAGTATGCCGCAGCAGGAAAGGGGAATCTGTTCCCATTTGATGGATTTTATGAGGGAAATTCACAGGATGAGAAAGAAAATGAGAGAAAACCGAGGTTTTTTATGACTCCCCATACAGACAATGGATATGACCAGCTTTTGTTTGAACGCATTTCACAAGAAATCTGCCAGATACAGGAGAGAAGAAATCAGTTGGAACGAAATTGAGGAACGCAGTTCCTAGAAATACGGGAAAATAATTATATAATAAATGTATAACAGCAGAAGATATGGATGCTGGAAATGGAGGCACATAACAGTTAAAGGAATCTTATAAAAAATTATAAATAAGTATTGGCTTTTATAACTTATATTGATAGAATAAA
>CAJMNU010000213.1 GCA_905214855.1 uncultured bacterium
AGGTTGCAGGTGAGAAGGCAGGAAGACTGACAGAAGAAGGTGCAAAGAGATTGGATCCAGATGGGGAATTGGAGGCTGGAATTTTATTGTGTCCACCAGAAGGCGATGCCGGAACTGGCATGGCAGCGACAAACAGTGTGGCAGTGAGAACTGGAAACGTCTCGGCAGGAACTTCTGTGTTTGCCATGGTAGTGTTGGAAAAGGAATTGTCAAAAGTACATCCTGAGATCGATCTGGTTACAACCCCAGCAGGAGATTTGGTTGCCATGGTACACTGTAATAACTGTACTTCTGATCTGAATGCATGGGTCTCTCTGTTTGACGAATTTGCACAAGCTGCCGGAATCAGAATGGATAAAAACGAACTGTTTGCTATTCTTTACAACAAGGCTTTGGAGGGAGATGCAGACTGCGGAGGACTCTTGGCATATAATTATTTTTCAGGGGAACATATTACAGGGTTTGAAGAAGGAAGACCATTGTTTGTGCGTACACCAAACAGCAGGTTCGATCTTGCAAACTTTATGCGCACACATTTGTTTACCGCATTGGGAGCTTTGAAAGTGGGAATGGATATTCTCCTAAAGGAAGAACAGGTGCAGTTGGATTGTATTTTTGGTCATGGAGGACTGTTTAAAACACCAAAGGTTGGACAGAAGGTTATGGCAGGAGCACTTGGAGTGCCAGTTGCTGTGATGGAGACAGCAGGAGAGGGTGGTGCATGGGGCATTGCACTTCTAGCTTCCTATATGGTTTGGAAAGATGACAAAGAGACATTGTCTGACTATTTGAATAGAAAAATTTTTGCTGAGGAAAATGGAAAAACAATCCTTCCAGATGAGAGCGATAGGACAGGGTTTGATGCTTTTATCAAAAGATATCGGAACGGACTTGCCATTGAATGTGCAGCAGTAGAATCTTTGCAGTAGGAGACAGAACTATATGAGATATGCATTTGCACCGATGGAAGGGATCACAGGATACATATACCGCAATGCACACAAGAAATGGTTTGGGGGAGCAGATGTTTATTCTCCTTTTCTTTCACCTGGGACAGAAAAGGGATTTTCGTACAGAGAGCTTCAGGATATCGACCCTGAAAACAATCGTACAATCACTTTGATCCCTCAGATTTTGACAAATCAGGCAGATCTGTTTTTGCGTGCGGCGGAACGTCTGGAGGCGTTGGGATATCAGGAGGTCAATCTGAATTTGGGATGTCCGTCAGGAACAGTTGTGGCAAAGAAAAAGGGATCTGGTTTTCTTGCCTATCCCAAAGAATTGCAGGAGTTTTTAGAAGAAATCTATAAGAAAACGCCAATTTCTGTTTCTATAAAAACCAGAATCGGAAAGGAATCACCAGAGGAATTTGGACAGATCCTTTCTATATTTAATCAATATCCAATCAAAGAGCTGATCATTCATCCAAGAATACAAAAAGACATGTATAAAAATTCGCCTAACTGGGATGTGTTTGATATGGCACGAAGGGAGAGTGTGAATCCAGTCAGTTACAACGGGGATCTCTTTAGTGTGGAGGCATATCAGGCATTTCGGGAGAGATTTTTGGATATAGAGAGTGTGATGTTAGGCAGAGGGATTTTGAGAGATCCGGCGTTATTTCTTAAAATCAGGCGAAATGATCTCTCAGAAGATTTCCCAGAGCAGAAACAGCAGACAAAACAGTTGTGGGAATTTCACAGACAGATCTATGAGGGATATCAGGAAATCATGTCAGGAGATCGAAATGTATTATTTAAGATGAAAGAAATATGGTTTTATCTGGGAGAGTCTTTTCCTGATTGCAAAAAAGAGTTGAAACGGATAAAAAAGGCAGAAAAAAAAGCCGACTATGAGGCGGCGGTGAAGTCATTATTTGAAACAAGGGAACTGGTTTGATATGGAATAAAAACGATGAGAAAAACGATGGGATTTCTCATCGTTTTTTGTGGTCAGCAGAATTTACTGGATGGGATCATCTGATTTCCATTCCATGATATCTTCGACAGGACATTCAAGAATATTGCAGAGTACTTCAATGGTGTGGGTGGAGACATACATGTTTTTCTTCAAGCGACCAATCTGACCAGAACTGATGCCATATGTTTTGATCAAACGATACTGACTGATGTTTTTGCGTTTCATGGTTTCCCATAATCTGTCATAGACGATCATTTAACTACCTCTTTTGTAATGATGCTTCATAAATAAAGATATGGATATTTCCAAATGTCATGTATCAGGCATCGGAATATCTATGTCTTTTATTAAACAAAGAATGTTATCGTTTGCATATTGTCCATATCTGGATAATATAAGAAGTCGGATGAGATGGGAAAAAAGGAAACAGAAAGATACAAATTGTATGGATTAGAATGATTACGCTAAAGAGACATAAGAAAAATGTAAGAATAATAATAGAAAAAACGTATTGTATACTAAAAAAACATGGTATATCATAATAGGGATTCTATGTGTTGAGTCAGATAAGACAAAGATACAGGAAGTATTTGTCCAGAATGAATATAGAAGAAATAGTTGGGAGGAACATATGAGTGATCAGAATAGATCAAGAAGCAGAAAGAATACACAGGGAGCTGTCTATTGGAGAGTGAGGCTGCTTGTCTGGTTTTCGCTTGCGATTTTGCTTATAGGGGGAGGTGGTACTGCAATTTATCTGTATAAAGGTCAGAAATATAAAGAAGTATTTTTCCCTCAGACGATCATCAATGGGATTGATGCATCTGATCAGACAGTGGAAGAGGTAAAAGCGAAGATTGCACAGGAAATGGAAGGATATCAGCTGATCTTGGAAGAACGGGGAGGAGAAAAAGAGACCATTACA
>CAJMNU010000214.1 GCA_905214855.1 uncultured bacterium
GGAAAGGTACAGCAGATACGTCCCCATATTTTGCATTTGATGCGTGGGGAAGTATATGTGATAGAGGGGAAAACGTTTTTTACATTTGGGGGAGCGAGAAGCCATGACATAACAGATGGGATATTGGATGGCAGACAAGAGCCAGAGTATTTGAAGGCTCAGATCATGGCTAAGATCATGAAAGGGAAGAATATGTGGAGGATTGACCATATGACATGGTGGAAAGAAGAGTTGCCAGACCAAGAAACCATGGAGAAGGCAATCAAGAATCTGGAACAGCATCAATGGAAAGTGGACTATGTCATCACACATTGCCTTCCTACCAATGCACAGGAATATTTTTCAGCAGGTAGGTTTCAGTCAGATATCCTTACTGATTTCTTGCAGAAATTAGAGGATAGAGGGCTTAGTTATAAAAAGTGGTTTTGTGGACATTATCATTGCAATGAAATGCTAGATGATCGCCATCAGATTTTATATAAAGATATCCAAAGGATTTGTTGACGAGATACATTATTGCTATCCAATAATGTTTATGTAGTACGATAAAAGAATAGTAAAAGAGGGGAAAATATGAAAGTATTGACATTTGGAGAGATTATGCTTAGGTTGAAAACACCAGAAAATTTGAGGATTGTACAGTCAGACGCATTTGAGGCGAGTTATGGTGGTGCAGAGGCAAATGTTGCGGTATCTTTGGCAATGTACGAAGATCAGGTAGATTTTTTGACAAAATTGCCAGATAATCCAGTGGGACTGGCTGCATTAAATGAGCTTAGACGCTATGGTGTGGATACCTCCCATGTATTGCGTGGTGGTAAGAGATTGGGGATTTATTATTTTGAAAAGGGGAGTAATATCCGCCCGACCAATGTAGTGTATGACAGGGAATATAGTGCCTTTTCTTTGGCAGATCCTAAAGAATTTGATTGGCAGGAAATTTTAAAAGATGTGGATGTATTTTATTTTTCTGGAGTGACACCAGCGATCAGTGATACAGTAGAATTGGCTGTGAGATGTGCTTTAAAGTACTGTCATAAGGCAGGTATCCGGGTGGTCTGTGATCTGAATTACAGAGCAAAGATGTGGGATGCTGCAAAAGCACAGTCTGTTATGCGTGAACTTATGCCATTTGTGGATCTGTGTATTGCCAATGATGAAGATTTTGAGTCCAGTTTAGGGATTCGTGCATACGATGGAGACATATCAAGGGGAATTGACCAGATTGACAGTTATAAAGCCGGAATGCAGGAGATCATCCGGCAGTATCCAAACTGTAAGGCAGTTGCCAGTGTGCTGCGTAATATCCGTACAGCTGAGGATGGAGAATGGATGGGAATTTATCTGAAAAATGGTATATTCTATGAAAGTCCGGTTCACACAGTTCACAGTTTGGAAGCTGTTGGAGCAGGAGATGCTTTTGCAGCAGGACTTTTACATGCATTGCTCCATGATTTTACACCACAGGATCTGATTGATTTTTCCATTGCGGCAAGTGTGTTGAAATTGATGATACAACATGATTTTAATTTGGTGAGTGAATCTGAGGTAATGCGTGTGGTGAAATCAGGAAGCAAAAATTTGCAAAGATGATCTCATAGATATATTGTTTGGAAATAGAAGATCTAATAAAATGGCAAAATATAGGAGGTTTTTGTAATAAATAGGCAAAAAACATACTAGAAAATGACCAAATGGATCCGTATAATGGGGATATACATACTTTGATATGGGATACCTGTTAGGGTCTCCTGTGAACATTCAAAAAGGAAGGGAGATAACGATGGATTTTTATGTGGCAGATTATGGGGCAAAGGCAGATGGAATGACTAACGATGCCTGCGCAATTCAGAAGGCAATTGATGCCTGTTGGAAGAACGGAGGCGGAAGAGTTGTATTGGAGAGTGGCAGACAATATTATTCCAGCTCTTTGGTCTTAAAGGAAAATGTGGAACTTCATCTGGAGAGAGGATCTGTATTGAAGGCATCTTCAGATCTTCAAACCTATGTACATCCAAATGATGGTCAAAAGGATGAGGGGGTAGATCGGATTGGAACTCCAGTTACTTTAAAGCCATCTTATGCATTTTTGTATGCAAAGGATGCAGATAGGATTGCTGTCACAGGATCAGGAACGATAGATGGAAATTGTTATGCATTTGTAAAACGGGTCAGTCCATATTATGTGACAGGAGATTTTTATCCGCCCAACGATGATCTATGTAGAAAATTGTGACCACATTACATTTTCTGATGTAACATTACAAAACGCACCATTTTGGACTCTTCATCCCGCTGGATGTGATGATGTTCTGATATCACATATCCGTATCCTGAATCCTTTGGATGTGGCAAATTCAGATGGGATTGATCCGGATCACTCTTCCAATGTAAGGATCATTGGCTGCCATATCACTTGTGCGGACGATGCAATTTGCTTAAAGAGTTCTTCTGGGAATATGGAGTATGGTCCGACTAAAAATATTGTGATAGCGGATTGTACGCTGATTTCTACATCAGCAGCATTGAAAATCGGTACAGAGGGGACAGGGGATTTTAAAAATGTTATTGTAGATAATTGTGTGATCTCTTCTTCCAATCGTGGTATCTCGATTCAGATCAGGGATGGCGGGAATGTGGAGAATGTTTCTTTTTCTAACATTATAATAGAAACAAGACGTTTTGCAGACTGCTGGTGGGGGACTGCAGAGCCGATCACGATCTCTACTCATAACCGTGAGGAACATACGGAGTCTGGTAGTATTCGCAATATCCGTTTCCAGAATATCACATGTGATTCTGAAAATGGTATTTTCCTTTCCGGAGGAGACA
>CAJMNU010000215.1 GCA_905214855.1 uncultured bacterium
CGTTTGATCTCAAAATCCAAATCTTCAAATAAAAGATGGTCGCCAAAGGCTTTTTTTAGTCCCGTCACAGTGAGAACATCGTTTCCACTTGTAATGCGAGGCTCTAAACGGATCTTCATTTCATCTTGGACTTCCGTAGGTTTTTCCAGAATGTCAATTTTGGCAAGCATTTTTTCACGGCTCTCTGCCCGTCGTATCGATTTTTCACGATTAAAGGATTTTAATTTGGTGATAACTTCCTCCTGATGGCGGATTTCCTGCTGCTGATTTTCATAAGCCTTCAGCATGGAATCTCGGATAAATGCTTTTTTTTCACTGTAGGCAGTGTAATTTCCTTGAAATACAGAGGCTTTTCCTTGATCTAACTCAATGATCTTTGTTACGACACGGTCAAGAAAATATCGGTCATGAGCTACAATCAATACAGCACCAGGATAGTTGAGAAGATAGGTCTCAAGCCAGGCGATCGATTCCATATCAAGGTGGTTGGTAGGCTCATCTAACAGGATGATATCTGGCTTGGAGAGAAGCAGTTTTCCAAGAGAGACACGAGTTTTTTGACCTCCGGATAAAGTAGAGATCTGTTTATCAAAGTCAAATTCTTCAAATCCAAGACCTTTTAAGACACCTGTAATCTCACTTTTATAGGCATATCCATCTGCCATCTCAAAGTCGTGGTGAAGACGGCTGTATTCTGAAAGAAGTTGTTCTAATTTTTCACCAGAAACAGAATTCATCTCAAGTTCCAACTGGCGAATTCTCTGTTCCATCTCAATGAGAGGACGTTTGACTTCTAAAAGTTCATTATAGATTGTTTGATGGCTTTGCAGATCTTGCTGCTGTGCCAGATAACCTAATGTTTTATCCTTGGAAAGAGTACAGACACCGCTGTCTGCATCCAGATTGCCTACAATGATTTTTAACAGGGTGGATTTCCCTGTTCCGTTAATACCAACAATCGCGGCTTTTTCATGGTCTTCTATATGAAAGGAAACCTGTTTTAAAATTTCTTTGCTTCCAAATGATTTATTGATGTTGCTTAATGACAGTATCATTGAAATACTCCTTTTTAATCCTATATTCAGCACAGTATAGTCGTGTACTGGGGGTGTTTTGTATAAAACAGACCTTTTATAGTATACGATATGGGATTTTTTTTTGCAAGGACTGAAAATAGTTTGACAGATTTTTGACAAATGGTTATAATAGAGCTAATTGAAAAATAAGGAAGGTGACGATTTTGGAGCAGCGCGAAATATCCAGAGCGGTGATTTCCAGACTTCCGAGATATTACCGGTATTTAGGGGAACTACTGGAACAGGGCGTAGAGAGGATTTCTTCTAACGAACTGAGTATCCGGATGAAGGTAACCGCTTCACAGATCCGTCAGGATTTAAACAATTTTGGTGGGTTTGGCCAGCAGGGATATGGTTATAATGTAAAGTATCTGTATTCTGAGATTGCTAAGATCTTGGGGTTGAACAGACAACACAACATTATCATCATAGGAGCAGGAAATTTAGGGCAGGCAATCGCGAACTATGCTAATTTTGAAAAAAGGGGTTTTATTATCAAGGGGATGTTCGATGTCAACCCAAGACTGGTTGGTCTGGTGGTGAGAGGAATCGAGATCCGCAGTATTGATGAAATGGAAGATTTTATTAAGAAGAATCATGTGCAGATGGCAGCACTGACCATACCTAAGACAAAAGCACCAGAGGTGGCAGATTGTCTGGTAAAAGCAGGGATCAAGGCGATCTGGAACTTTGCACATACAGATTTGGTAGTACCAGATGACGTAGTTGTAGAGAATGTGCATCTTTCCGAGAGCTTGATGCGTTTATCTTACCGTTTGTGCAGTCTTCAGGATAAAGAAAAGAAACAAAAAGAAGAGGAAAAGATGCGGCAGGGGACTAAAAAAGCATAATATGTAACACTGTCGGGTGAAATCTAATAAGGAAAAAGAGAAGAGGGGATACTACAGGAAAAGTCTGTAGTAGACCCTCTTGTGATATGAGTAAAAAACGTGTATAGTGAATGAAATGAGAATAGATCTATGGAAAAGGATTCTGACAGGAAAGGGGAGAGAAGAGAAAATATGAGATATCTTGTAGATAGAAAGCAGATGAAAGAGATCGATCGATATACCATAGAAGAGATCGGGATTCCGTCTATGGTACTGATGGAAAGGGCAGCATTAGCTGTTGTGGAGGAAGCTGTCAAACTAATAGAAGCTAAAAGTACCATATGGGCAGCATGTGGAAATGGAAACAATGGGGCAGATGGAATTGCTGCTGCCAGAATGCTTCATCTGAAGGGATATGATGTGGTTGTTCTGCTTACAGGAAGCAGGGAGTCAGGAAGCAGAGAATATCTGGCACAGCTTGATATTGCAGAGAATCTTGGAATGAGTGTGATCGAGATAGAAGATTTCCTTCCGGGGCGCTGCGATCTTTTGTTGGATGCAATCTTTGGGATTGGTCTATCAAGAGCAATTGAGGGAGAACAAAAGAAGGCGATGGAGTTTTTACAGCGCCAAAGACCGAAAAAAGTGATCGCAGTGGATATCCCATCTGGAATCCATGCAGATACAGGGGCTTGGATAGGTCCGGTGATTCCAGCAGATGTAACAGTGACATTTGGATACGAAAAGAGAGGAATGGCAGTCTATCCGGGGCGAACAGCATGTGGAAACATTGTAATTGCAGACATTGGGTTTGCTCCGGAGGTTTTAAAAGAGGTAAAACCAGAGAGCTTTGTCTTAGAAGAGAAAGATCTTTCAGTAGTTCCAA
>CAJMNU010000216.1 GCA_905214855.1 uncultured bacterium
GCGGAGCTTTGCCACTACATCATGAGAGGTATATCCTTTTTCTTTATCAATATTAATAATTCCGTGATACATTACATCCCCGCCTGCTGAAGCTGTCTCTCAATATGAACAGATATATTGTTAATCACATCATGGATGCTGCCATTCATAGTACATCCTGCTGCTTTCACATGACCGCCTCCGCCAAAATATGCAGCAACGGCACTCACATCCACTACATTCTTGGAGCGCATACTTACTTTATATTCATGCAGATTTTTCTCATAAAGAAAAATGGCACATTCTACCTTATCTGTCAAACGAAGCTGCTCTACAATGCCATCCAGATCCTGACTGTTGACTCCATAAAATTCCATATCCTTTTTGCGGATCACACTGAAAATGCATTTTCCATTCAAAAATGTAATACTTTCCAGAAGAGCACGCCCTAAAATTTGATGCTGGACATATGTCTTCTTATAAAAGCTCTCATCAATGATCCAGCCAAATGGAATTCCTTTATCCATCAATTCTCCAGCAATCCTCATGGTCTGACTGCTCGTACAGTCGAACTTAAATACTCCTGTATCATGAACAATTCCTGTATAAATACATGCTGCCGTCTCTTTGGAAATTTTGTCTTGTTCCAGCAATGTATACAATACCTCACAAGTAGAGCTAGCATCTGGAACAATCACATCCTTCTGTGCAAAACCTTTATTTGTTACATGATGATCGATACAAAGGCTGGTCTTTGCTTTCTCCAAATAAGGAAGAAATCCACCCACTCTTCCCCTATCACTGGTATCTAAAAGAACACAAAGATCAAAGGAAGGACAATCTTCGTCAGGAAGGGTACTATCTATCTTATCAAAATGCTTTAAATAAGAAAATTTAGGTGAAGGGGTCTCCAAATGAATTTCCAGCGAAATTTCCGGATAGTTTTCGGAAAGATAATTATAAAGCCCAAGTGTAGAACCTGTACAATCCCCATCTGGATTCACATGCCCTAGGATTACAACATTTTTGATCCCTTCCAGCATATTGCTCAAATGATTCATCTCTCACCTCTTCTTTCAGGTCTCTCTGATTTCTAAAACTGTCTTATATGAGTCCTTATCTTTCTTTTTCTGCTTGTTTAGTCTTCATCCTCAGACTCTTCACCATCTTCCGGCACATCTGCTTCTGATGGATCATCATTCTTTAAATCTTTTGTCACTTCATCAATCAGACGAGTCATGTGTACACCATATTCAATAGACTGATCCAGAATAAAAGTCAATTCTGGAGTATTTCTAAGATTAATGGTCTTTGCCAGCTGAGAACGGATATATCCCTCTGCACTTCTAAGTCCCTCAACAGTCTCTTTTCCTGCCTCCTCGCTGCCCAAAACACTGATATATACTTTACAGTATTTTAAATCTGGAGTCACTTCTGCTGCCACTACAGAGGTCATCGGATGGATGCGCGGATCCTTAATTCCATTCTGAATCAGTTCACTGATCTGACGCTGTACCATTCCATTAATTCTTGTATTTTTTATACTGTTTTTTCGCATAATGCTTCCATTCCTCCAAAAGGGATATCCAACATCCCTATCTTTCTTTGATGGAAAGGCACGCACCTTTCAGAACGTGCCTCTCTGTTTAGCGTGGTACTTCTACCATCGCATATGCTTCAATCATATCATCTTCCTGAAGATCATTAAACTTTTCGAATACAAGACCACACTCATATCCTGCAGCCACTTCTTTTACATCATCTTTAAAACGTTTTAAAGAAGCCAGCGGACCTTCAAAAATCTGCTCTCCATCTCTTGTAATTCTTGCAGAACAGCCTCTTGTAAATTTACCATCCAGAACATAAGATCCTGCGATCGTACCTACGCCAGAAGCCTTGAATGTCTGACGGACAACTGCATGACCGATCACTTTTTCCTCAAATACCGGATCCAGAAGTCCCTTCATAGCTGCTTCTACATCCTCAATCGCCTGATAAATAACACGGTACAATCTGATATCTACTTTTTCACGGTCTGCTGTTGCCTTTGCTGTCACATCAGGACGAACATTAAATCCAATAATGATCGCATTAGATGCACTTGCCAAGGTCACATCAGATTCATTGATCGCACCAACACCGCCATGGATCACTTTTACCATAACTTCTTCATTGGACAATTTTGTCAGACTCTGTTTTACAGCTTCCACAGAACCCTGTACGTCTGCTTTTACGATCAAAGGAAGTTCCTTAATATTTCCTGCCTGAATCTGGGAGAACAGATCATCCAGAGACAGTTTTGTCTTTGTGTCTTCCAACAGTTTATTCTTGCCCTCAGAAATAAATGTCTCAGCAAAGTTTCTAGCCTCTTTTTCACTGTCTGTACAAACAAAAATCTCTCCTGCCATTGGAACATCATTCAGACCCAAAATCTCAACTGGTGTAGATGGTCCTGCTTCCTTAACACGTCTTCCCTTATCATCCATCATCGCACGAACCTTGCCGTAACATGGTCCAACTGCAATGATATCACCGACATGCAAAGTTCCTTTCTGTACCAGAACGGTTGCCACAGAACCTTTTCCTTTATCCAGCTCTGCCTCGATCACAAGTCCTCTTGCTTTACGATTTGGATTTGCTTTCAATTCCTTTACTTCAGCAGCCAAAAGGATCATCTCCAAAAGTTCTGGGATGCCTTCTTTGCTGTGTGCAGAGACTGGCACACAGATTGTGCTTCCGCCCCAGTCTTCTGGGATCAGCTCATACTCTGTCAGCTCCTGTTTTACACGATCAATATTTGCACT
>CAJMNU010000217.1 GCA_905214855.1 uncultured bacterium
AAAAGGAGAAGCGGAAGTCTTTGTGATAGCGGGGGGCGGAAGCGGTAGGATGTTGTATCGGCAGCTACAAAGAGAGAGAATCCCATTTTCTACTGGGATTTTATTTGGTCAGGATCTGGATTATCCATCTGCAAAAGCGCTTGCTGTCTGTGTAGTGGAGGAGGAAAATTTTGAGCCTATCAAACTTAGTAC
This sequence comes from uncultured bacterium, assembly GCA_905214855.1. Classification (GTDB taxonomy): domain Bacteria; phylum Bacillota; class Clostridia; order Lachnospirales; family Lachnospiraceae; genus CAJMNU01. The sequence continues at coordinate 193 of CAJMNU010000217.1, forward strand.
ACTGGAAACTGCCAAAAAAAGCCTAAATTCTTGTAAAAAAGTAATCTGCTGCAAGAGACATTTTGGAACATTAGAAAAGGCAAATGAAGAATTATTGGATTATGCATTCAAAATAGGTAAAAAAGTTGAGTTTTATGATATAATGAGCGCAAGAGAGTCAGAGGGAGCTTGTTCGCTCTTGACGAACGGCGAAATTATTGAGTGATGAAGTCACGATATAATAAAAGAATGATGGGGGAATAAGATGAGAAAAATACCAGATTTGTCACAAAGAGGAAGAAGATTCAGCAATGCACAGCGATTCCGCCTGCTTATGTTGCTCCCCACCTTTTTCATGCTGGTTGCGCTGGTTTTGCAGCCTCCTGCTGAGATCATGCGGGGGATGATCCAAATTATGAAAGAACCTGATTTCCTTATCACAGATTATATTGTGGTTGGAGGAGTGAGTGCGGCTCTCTTAAATGCAAGCATTTTGACATATCTGTGTATTTGGATCTTATATCATTTGGGCATGGAGATGGATGGGCATACGATCACTTCCTGTTGTTTGATGTTCGGTTTTTCGCTGTTTGGTAAAAATATCCTGAATATCTGGACCATTCTTTTAGGAGTGGCAGTATATGCAAGATACCATAAGACTTCCATCAAAAATTATATTTATATTGGATTTTATGGGACAAGTTTATCTCCGATCATTACTCAGGTCATGCAGATCGGACATCTGCCGATTCTGTGGAGACTTCTTTTGAGTGTTGTTGTGGGAATCGGGATTGGGTTTGTCCTTCCTCCGCTTTCTACGCATGTCCATTATAGCCACAAAGGATATTCTTTATATAATGTAGGCTTTTCAGCTGGTATTATTGCTACAGTGGTTATGTCGTTATTCAAATCCTTTGGAATCCAGACAGAAAGTCGATCGATTTGGGCAACAGGGTATAATGACCTGTTTTTGGTTTTGCTTCTGATCTTTTTTTCAGGTTTGATCCTCATACCATTTTTCCTTTCTGATCATGTGATAGAACGCTATCGTCATATCCTGTCCACATATGGGATTGGTGGAACGGATTATGTCAAGAGTGAAGGTATGGCACCGGTTTTGGTGAATATGGGGATCAATGGTCTATTTGCAATGTCCTTTGTGATCTTGGTAGGAGGAGAATTGAATGGTCCGACATTGGGAGGCATTTTTACGATAGTTGGTTTTAGTGCAACGGGAAAACACCTCCGCAATATCATGCCAATCATGTTTGGTGTTCTTTTGGCAAGCTTTTTGAAGAAATGGAATATCACAGATCCGGGACCGATGTTAGCGCTTCTTTTTTCTACCACGTTAGCTCCGATTGCAGGAGAGTTTGGCATTTTTGCAGGGATTATCGCAGGATTTTTACACTCTTCCCTTGCTTTGAATGTGGGAAGTGTGTATGCGGGGATGAATTTGTATAATAATGGGTTCGCAGGCGGAATCTTGGCAATGTTTATGGTGCCTGTCATTGTATCCATAAAAGACAGGAGAGCAAGGGCAAAAGAGAATGTATCTTTGTAATATAGAAACATGAAAACGTGAAAGATCCCAGAAGGATCAGCCAGAGGATTCTTGCTTGTGTATCTTAAAAAGCAGTGTTATAATGAAGCCGCAGAAAAGAATTTTGGAGATGTATGCTGATGGAAGATTTAGAGGAAGAACAAGAAGAAAAAGCGATTGGGAACACGCAGAACAAGATAAAGAATGATCCAAGTGCAGTGCAGACGAGGATACTGGAACATTTGGATATCGGATATTCCTATGGATTGGCAAAACGTATGGAACAGTTTCGTTCCAATAAGGAATTGGGATACCGTCCGGCAGGTTCTAGGGCAGAATTTGAGACAGGTGAGATGTTAAAATGTGAGATGCAAAAATTAGGTTTGTCATCTGTGACAAAGGATGCTGTTAGGGTAGATGGATGGGAATTTAAAAAAGCAGTTCTCTCTTATACATTGGAAGATGGCAGAGAGAAACAAATCCTTTTGGGTGCATATCAAACTACTATGGTGACAGATGGGTTTGAGGAGTATTCTTTGATGTATCTTGGAAAAGGGACAGAAAAAGAATATGAGGGAAAAGATGTTACAGGAAAATTGGTGTTAGTGGAGATCAACCAGAGAAATGAATGGTGGATCAACTATCCTGTGTATCAGGCACATTTAAAAGGCGCAAAAGCTGTGATCGCAGTCCAGACAGGCGGATATGGTGAGATTGATGACGAGGCTTTGAATGCACAGGATATTGCAGGTCCTGAGGATGCCCCAGCGTTTTCCATATCCAGAAAAGACGCACGGGATTTAAAGCATCTGTTAGAGAAAAATGAAGAGATCAGGGTTCATCTGGATGCGGATACACAGGTCAAAAGAGACTGTGTGACTTATAACATTACAGGGTGTATTCCGGGAAAACACCCAGACCGTATTGTGTTGTTATCTGCACATTATGATTCCTATTTCAGCGGATTTCAGGATGATAATACAGCAGTATCGATGATGTTTGGGATTGCAAAAGCACTTTTAGAGAGCAAGATGCAGCCCAATAATACCATTTTGTT
>CAJMNU010000218.1 GCA_905214855.1 uncultured bacterium
TGTGTACTCTTGACCATACTCAGCCAGTCACGGCTTGGTCCTTTTGAATTTTGAGACGTTAAAATTTCTACTCTGTCTCCATTCTGGAGTACATAATCAATATTGACCAGACGACCATTCACCTTTGCGCCAACCATCTTATTGCCCACTGCACTATGGATAGCGTATGCAAAATCGATCGGTGTAGATCCACTTGGCAATGTCTTGACATCACCTGATGGAGTAAAGCAGTATACATTCTCTGAGAATAAATTCAGATCACTCTTAATTAAGTTCAAAAATTCTTTACTGTCATCTGTATCTTTCTGCCACTCTAAGATCTGTCTCAACCAGCTCAGTTTTGCCTCTTCACTGTTGTTGGCTGCCTGACCGCTTCCCACCTCTTTGTACTTCCAATGCGCTGCAATACCATATTCTGCGGTTCTGTGCATCTCATAGGTACGGATCTGAATCTCAAACGGCTGTCCATTGGAGCCGATCAGAGTCGTATGCAGTGACTGGTACATATTGGGCTTTGGCATGGCGATATAATCCTTAAATCGCCCTGGGATCGGTTTATAAAGCTCATGTATCACTCCAAGAGCCGCATAACAATCTTTGACGGACTCCACAATAATGCGAACAGCAAAAAGATCATAAATCTGTTCCAATGTTTTGTTCTGATTTACCATCTTCTTATAAATACTAAAGAAATGCTTTACTCTTCCGTCTACTCTTGCCTCAATCCCTACTTTTTGCATCTGTTCTGTCACTTCATTGACAATCTGTTTTACAAATGTCTCTCTTGCCTCTTTTTTAAATTCGATCTTCTCAGCAAGTTCATTGTACACTTCTGGTTTTAAAAACTTTAAGGACAGATCATCCAGTTCGATCTTTATTTTGGAAATACCAAGGCGGTGTGCAATAGGAGCATAGATCTCCATTGTTTCTCTTGCTTTCTCTTTCTGCTTTTCAGGTGTCCAATACTGCCCTGTCCGCATATTATGAAGACGGTCAGCCAGTTTGATCAAAATAACCCTGATGTCCTTTGCCATTGCCAAAAACATTTTTCTCAGGTTTTCTGCCTGAATCTCCATCTTATCCTTTGCCCAGCTGATCTGTGTCAATTTTGTGACACCATCTACCAGAAATGCAACTTCTGTCCCAAACTCTTTTGCAAGATCATCAAATGTGACTGGTGTATCCTCTATGACATCGTGCATCAAACCTGCCGCAATGCTTTCCTTATCCAGCTCCAGATCTGCTAAGATGATCGCAACACAGAGTGGATGGATAATGTACGGTTCCTTTGATTTTCGCTTTTGTCCTTTGTGTGCCTCACTTGCCACATGATAAGCCTTCTCGATCATTGAAATATCATCAGAAGGGTGATATCTGCGGATTGTAGCGATCAAATCCTTATATAATTCTTCAGGACTCGTAAAATCGGCTGGTGCTTCCAGTTCAATATCTAATTTTTTGACTGCCAGTGTTTTGGCATCCGACAGTTTACTGTCTGTTGGCAGTATTTTTTCTGTCGGATCGATCTGATTGGTCATCTCCAAATTTTGTTTTTTCTGATCTTTTCCCATACTCTCACCCTTTTTCTGCGACTTTGGCTTATTTTTTGGCACTTGTATCCGCCCTATATCTGGCTATCACTTAAAAATGTCTTAGACACTACTTCCCATTCTATGAATAGAACAGCGGATACATCTATTTATAGTAGAATATAGTAAGCATTATAATTTTTTTTGTCGAAAAAAGCAAGGAAACATTTGATTCTTCCCGATTTCTCTATATAGTTTAAAGTTATCACTCCCAAATACTCTTTTTTAGTCAACATTACCCAGTCAATTTCTTCATTTATCATGCAAGCCACTTCTTGAAGATATGAATGGATTCTCCCTGTTTTTCTGATATAGGAAATCCTAGCCAAGACTTCCGTACTTTATACCCGCTTCCCCTGCTGTTTTTCGTTCTTTTCTGTCTTTTTGTCTTCTTTTGTCGTTTATGTAATTACAATTAATTTTAGTATAACACAAATCCGTAGCGAAAAAAACCGTCCTGACAGAACAAGTCTGTCAAAACGGCTTTTTCTATAGATATCTTATCCTTTTAGGATAATACTCTTATTCTTTTACAGCACCTACGTTTACACCCTGTACAAAATAATTCTGGCAGAATGGGTAGATGATCATAAATGGAAGGATCGCAACGATAACTGCAGCGTTGTTCAGTGTGTTAGTTGCAATGGACTCAGCAGTCTGTACCATATCAGAACCCTGCATCATATCACGCAGTTTCATCTGGAAGTTATACAGATCACGATTGCTGATGTACAACTTAAAGTTTGTATAGTTGTTCCAGAAAGCAACACCAAACATCAAACCAATAGAAGCTAACGCTGCCTTAGACAGAGGAAGCACTACCTTGAAGAAAATTCCGATTGGGGAACATCCGTCGATCTGTGCAGCCTCCAAAAGGCTTCCTGGGATACCTTCGAAGAAGTTTCTCATCAAAACTAAGTTATATACACTCATACTCATCGGAAGGATAACAGCCCAAAGAGTATTGATCAGCTTCAACTGTCTCATAACCAAGTAAGTTGGGATCATACCACCCTCAAAGATCATGGTGAACAGCAGGAAATAGGAGAAGAATGTTCTACCTGGCATATCCCACTGGATCAATACATATGCACCCAAAGTTACGATAGCAAGACCCATCAGAGTACCAACTAATGTTGTGATAACAGAGATCAGGAATGGCTGATAC
>CAJMNU010000219.1 GCA_905214855.1 uncultured bacterium
ATGGACTTGTTCTCCAATCTGGACTAGATGATGTCGAAGTACAGGACACCTATTTTGGTGCAAATAGTATCATGACAAAAAGTGTTTATATCGAGCAAGAAATCAATGGTATCAATCAAATCCAGATTTTCTATGCAATTCCTTCAGGAACAGATTCACTACTTGTTGAACTTGGCGGATATGTCGGAATGCCAGAAACTGCAGAACATAAACTTCAGGAAATTACTGGAACTTTTTCTTATATAGATTAATATTCTAAAATACATACTATAGATTATGATTCATAGGGTGGTATTCCATAGAGTACCACCCTATTCTTTTACTAACTGGCAAAAATCATTTTTACTGAATTTTTTTCCAATTTTTGATAGATTACTGTTTTTTTCTTCCATTGATCATATTCCCCACAGAATTCTAACTTTTTATCTTTATAATGTAAATCTTCCATAATCTCTACTAAAAACTCCCATTTTAAGTTAATCTTTATTAACTAAGTACATACCTTTTCCACTTCTCTCAACATGATATTATCTCATTTGCTTTCCTTCATTTTCTCTCCGAAAAACAAAAACGCTGTGATAAGACCTTCTGCCCTTTTTGGCAATTTCTGATCTTCTTCACAGCGTTCGGCGGTTCTATTTCCCTTATGTATTTTACCTATGATAAAGAACATAGGCTATTCTAATCTTACTTTCTCGCCTCAAAATCATGTTTCTGTTTGATAAATGCCTTTATCATATCAGCAGCACCCTGATAACCTACTACACTACTGTTGATACACAGATCATAACTTTTCGCATCGCCCCATTTTTTACTGGAATAATAATTGTAATAGCTGGAGCGTTTCTTATCTGTCTTGATCATCATATCTTTTGCTTTGTTCCGATCCAGATTATACACCTTCATCAAACGTGCGATCCTGTCTTCCTCTTCTCCTGTAATAAACACACGGATCGTATTGGGATGTTCTGCCAGAGCATAGTCCGCACAACGTCCAACGATCACACAGGATTCCTCCTCTGCCAGTTGTTTGATCGCATCAAACTGAGCTAAAAATACTTTGTGATTGATCGGCATATCCAGATAAGCAGACGTGGTATATCCCAGAGAATAGGTGTCCATCACCAGTGAATATAAGAAACTGCTTGTTGGTTTCTCATCATGTGTCTCAAATAGCTCTTCACATAAACCACTCTTCTTTGCTGCCACTGCCAAAAGTTCCTTATCATAACACTTTATCCCCAGATCTTTTGCTAAGGTCTGCCCGATCACCTTTCCGGCACTTCCGCATTGTCGTCCGATTGTTATAACTAAATTGTCACTCATCGAATCACTCCTCTCTGTATATGCTCTATATTATACTATAAAAATTGATAAATGTACACAATTAACAAAATATTTCTGTATTTATACAATACATTGTCTTTTTATCCCAGATATGTTCCAATTTTCTCCTCTCCTGCTAAACCAAAACGATTCATATCTGTATCTACTCATGCCAAATCACAGCCATACATCTCTATATCATCTCAAACGTTGCAAAAGATCTTGAAAATATGTGGGAAGCGGCACTTCAAATTCCATATATTCTCCTGTTCTTGGATGTACAAAACCTAAAACCCCCGCATGAAGTGTCTGTCCGCAGAGAGAATAGGGACATTTTGCAGGTCCATATACCACATCTCCCAAAAGGGGATGCCCGATGCTTGCCATATGTACACGAATCTGGTGTGTTCTTCCTGTCTCTAATTGACATTCAATATGAGTGTACTGGGAGAACCGTGTCAATACCCTATAATGTGTCACAGCCTCTTTTCCATTCTTATAATTAATACTCATCTTCTTTCTGTCAGTTGGATGCCGTCCGATCGGTGCATCCACTGTCCCCTCATCCTGTGCGATCCGTCCATGAACAATCGCCTGATATTTTCTGGTGATCGAATGTTCCTTTAATTGTTCTGCAATCGAAGCATGTGCCATATCATTTTTACATACGATCAAAATCCCAGTAGTATCCATATCAATACGATGTACGATACCAGGTCTTAAAATACCATTGATACCGGACAATCCATCTTTGCAATGATATAACAGTCCATTTACAAGGGTATGCTCATAATGCCCTGCTGCGGGATGTACCACCATTCCTTTCGGCTTATTCACCAGAATTACATCCAAATCTTCATACACAATATCCAGATCCATTTTTTCTGGTACAATATCCAAAGGTTCTGGCTCAGGGATCTCTATTTCAATCTCATCTCCTACATTCACCTTGTAATTACTTTTAACCTTCTTCTGGTTCACAAATACCTTTTCTTCCTTGATCAATTTTTGGATATAGGAACGGGAAACCCCTTCCAGAATTTTTGCAAGATATGCATCAATCCTGACAGTGTTTCCCTCCTCTACTATATACTGCTCTTTCAATCACAAATCCTCTCTCATTCTCTTCATTGCTCTTCATTATTTTTTATTGGTTTATTTTTTTATTTTGTTTTGCTTTTTCCTATTTTTTGCTCAAAAACTGGAATTCTTCGTCTTTATAATAAAATAAAACCAAAATCACCAGACAAGCAGTTGCCACAGTTACATAGATATCTGCCACATTAAAAATCGGAAAATCGATCAAAGAGAAATATAAAAAATCTACCACATAACCATTCACCATACGGTCGATCATATTTCCCACTGCCCCGGAACAAATACCTGCAAGACAGGCAGTCAATGGAATATAGC
>CAJMNU010000220.1 GCA_905214855.1 uncultured bacterium
CTGGTGTACCTTTTGAAGTCTGGTCGCAGAAAATGCGCTGGATCATCTGGATGCAGCCTATGAAAATGGTTTCTCTCCATTTTCTACCGGCTGTCATGTCATAATCGGAGATGGTCTGAAAGGAACAGATGAAGCTCTCGTACCTGTTGACGGAGAATATGTCAAAGAAGCAAAAATCGGACGTGCGATCATGGATGCAGATGTTTTTATTTCTCTCACACATTTTAAAGGGCATGAAAGTACTGGATTTGGCGGAGCTTTGAAAAATATCGGTATGGGATGTGGTTCACGTGCCGGCAAAATGGAAATGCACAATGCCGGAAAACCTCATGTGGTAGAGGAACGTTGTATTGGCTGCCATTCCTGTGCAAAAAACTGTGCACACAATGCCATTTCCTTCCATGACAAAAAGGCTTCTATTGACGTGACAAAGTGTGTTGGCTGCGGTCGCTGTATCGGTGTCTGTCCAGTAGATGCCGTAGATACCCCATGCGATGAATCCAATGATATCTTAAATAAAAAAATCGCAGAGTACAGCTTGGCAGTTCTAAAAGATCGTCCAAGTTTCCATATAAGCCTTGTCATTGATGTATCTCCAAACTGTGACTGCCACTCTGAAAATGATGTTGCGATCGTTCCGAATGTGGGAATGTTCGCCTCTTTCGACCCTGTTGCACTGGATCAGGCATGTGCAGATGCAGTCAACCGTCAGCCAGTGATCGCCGGAAGCGTTTTGGACGAACACGGTGAGCATCACCATGACCATTTTACTGACACACATCCAGACACTAACTGGCAGGTGGCTCTTGAACATGCTGAAAAGCTTGGTCTTGGTACTCGCAATTACAACCTGATCACGATTTAAAAAATCAACAAAAACATTATGAAGAATTAGAAATGAGGAAAAACAAATTATGATGGATGCCCTTGTGCAATGGTTTACCGCCAATCTGGCTGGTTTTCTGTCAAAAGAATTGATTATCTTTATTATTTCCATGATCCCTATTCTGGAATTAAGAGGAGGAATTTTAGCCGCTTCTCCTGCACTTTTAAATGTACCAATCTTAACCGCAATCCCTATCTGTATCATAGGAAACCTTTTACCGATCCCTTTCATTCTGCTTTTGATCAACCACGTCTTAGAATGGATGAAAAAGGTGCGCTGTTTCCGCAAAACTGCTTTATGGCTTGAAAACAAAGCTATGAGTAAGAAACATCAGATTGAAACCTTTGGCTTTTGGGGGTTAGCTTTCTTTGTCGGTATCCCGCTTCCTGGTACGGGCGCATGGACAGGATCTCTTATTGCTGCTCTTTTGCATATGGATGTCAAAAAAGCCTTTTTAGCAATAATCATTGGTGTTATCATGGCAACTGTCATTATGTCCATTCTTTCCTACGGTGTACTTGGTGTTTTATTTGGATAAACAAATATCTAATCTGTTCTAAGATCGATCTATCTTTCATATCGTAAAAGAAAAAGGAATGTTTTCTATGTTTTCTTTTTCTGATCTGATAAAAGGTCTTTTTATCGGTATCGCCTGTGTTCTTCCAGGCATAAGCGGCGGGACATTGGCTCTTTCTTTGGGCGTATATGAGTCCATTTTAGGAGCTATGTCCCGTATCTTTACAGATACCAAAAGCAGTATAAAAACCTTATCTCCTTTTTTTATCGGATGCTTGCTCGCTTTATTTATCTTTCCCTATGCAGCAGATTATCTTATCTCCACTTTTCCTTATTTATTCGCAATGACAATTGGTGGCTTTTTATTTGGTGGTATCCCAAGTTTATGGACCTCTCTCAAGCAGAGTGGACATACCTGTTATCAGATCCGGACAGGAGTTCTTCTCTTTTTTCTGGCATTTTTTCTTACATTACTTCTTTCCTGCCTCCAACCTCCACTCACTGTAAAAAAGCCCCTTCTTCTGAATCCCCAGACACTCCTTATCATGCTCTGCCTCGGACTTCTTTATTCTGTCACTATGATCTTACCTGGTGTCAGTGGTTCTCTCCTTCTTATGGTGTTTGGTTATTATTATAGCCTGATCGAAACAGCACGTCTCTTTCTTGATTCTATCCGGATCTTAGAAGTAGGAAAAGCGTGGAATTTTTCTCTGATCCTTCTTCCGTTTTTTCTCGGTTTGATCATAGGAGCTTATCTTCTGGCTTCCTGTGGCACATGGTTATTTGAAAACCATCGTTTCTGCACTCTCTGTTTTGTTTTAGGTATTCTTGCTGCTTCTCTGTTCACTATTTTTCATCATATGGGGATTTTTTCTCTTCTTTTTTCTCTCTCTTTTTCTGAGCAGCTAATCGGAATCTTTCTTTTTGGCATCGGAATGTTCCTTACCTGTCACTTTAGCCAAGACCCATCCCATTCACAGGTTTGACTGACCCATCCCACAGGCAATTCTGTGGGATTCGCACTATCAAACATCGTCAAACATCATTCATAACGGTACATCATTCTGATCTTTCACTTGAAAGAAATAGACATTATGAATCCAAACATAACTGTCACAATAAAAAACGGCTAAAACCCACAGGCAAGCCCATAGATTTTAGCCACATAACCTACATACAAGAACTATACTTCTTCTTTAGACTGTTTCTGATCTTCCAGATCTGCTTCTGCTGCACACTCTTCCAATACCTGTGTTACAGTTTCTTGACACGCTTC
>CAJMNU010000221.1 GCA_905214855.1 uncultured bacterium
CTTGGTTCAGATAAGCATTCAAAATTCGCACTGGAGCTGCACAGTTGAACCATCTTTTAGATAGATGTTAAGTAGGCTGTGACGTAGTAGCACGTTACGCTGTCTGAGTGCTTGCAGGATGCAGGAATATGGGTGGTACCGCGGAACAATAGCTTCGTCCCTTCTAAATAAGGAGGAACGGGGCTTTTTTAGTTCATAGAAAGTTATTTTGGAACGAAAAGAGGTTCACAGGGAGTGTTTGGCAGCACGTTTTGTCATTTTGGTAAATGGAGGATTGAAAGATCATGATGAAGGAAACATTGGAAAAGATCAGAGAGGAAGCACTGAAGCAGATTCAGGAATCAGAAACATTGGATCGCCTGAATGAGATCCGTGTGGCATATCTTGGAAAGAAAGGTGAGCTGACATCTGTATTGAAGAGTATGAAAGATGTAGCTCCTGAAGAGAGACCAAAGGTAGGTCAGATGGTAAATGAGGCGAGAACAGTAATTGAGGAAAAATTAGAGGAAGCAAAGACAGCTCTTGCAGAAAAAATTAGAGAAGAACAGCTGAAAAAAGAAGTGATCGATGTTACACTTCCGGCAAAGATGACAAATTTGGGACACAGCCATCCAAATACCATCGCTCTGGAAGAGGTAGAGAGAATTTTTGTTGGTATGGGATATGAGGTTGTGGAAGGTCCAGAAGTAGAATATGACATGTATAACTTTGAAAGACTGAATATTCCGAAAAACCATCCCGCAAGAGATGAACAGGATACTTTTTATATCAATGACAATATTGTACTGAGAAGTCAGACTTCTCCGGTACAGGTTCGTACAATGGAGACAAGAGAGCTTCCGATCCGTATGATCGCACCTGGACGTGTATTTCGTTCTGATGAAGTAGATGCACCCCATTCTCCATCTTTCCACCAGATCGAGGGACTTGTAATTGACAAAAATATTACATTTGCAGATTTAAAGGGAACACTTGCTGAGTTTGCACGTGAATTATTCGGACCAGAGACAAAAGTAAAGTTCCGTCCACATCATTTCCCATTTACAGAGCCAAGTGCAGAGGTAGATGTGACCTGCTTTAAGTGTGGAGGCAAGGGATGCCGTTTCTGCAAGGGATCTGGATGGATAGAGATTTTGGGATGTGGTATGGTACATCCAAATGTTCTGCGTATGAGTGGGATCGATCCAGAAGAGTATTCTGGATTTGCATTTGGAGTAGGATTGGAGCGTATCGCCCTGTTAAAATATGAGATTGATGATATGAGACTGCTTTATGAGAATGATACCCGTTTCCTGAAACAGTTCTAAAAATCTCACATAAAAGGGAATTATCATAACAGAAACGTGAAGAAATTTAAAATGGAAATATAGGAGATAGAGACATGAATACAGCATTATCATGGATTAAAGCATATGTTCCGGAATTGGATGTCACAGCACAGGAATATACAGATGCAATGACACTTACTGGAACAAAAGTAGAAGGATTCGAATGTTTGGATAAAAATCTTGAGAAAATTGTAGTTGGTGAGATTCTTTCCATTGAGAAGCACCCAGATGCAGATAAGCTGATCATCTGTCAGGTCAATGTGGGAGAGCAGACAATCCAGATCGTGACAGGCGCACCAAATGTGAAAGTAGGAGACAAAGTGCCAGTTGTATTGGATGGAGGACGTGTGGCAGGAGGTCATGATGGCGGACCACTTCCAGAGGATGGAATTGCGATCAAAAAAGGAAAACTTCGTGGTATTGATTCTTATGGCATGATGTGTTCTATTGAGGAATTAGGATCTTCCAGAGAGATGTATCCAGATGCTCCGGAGAGTGGAATCTATATTTTGCCACAGGATGCACAGCCTGGAGAAGATGCAGTAGAAATTTTAGGTCTTCATGATGTTGTGTTTGAGTATGAAATTACATCTAACCGTGTAGACTGTTATAGTGTGATCGGTATTGCCCGTGAGGCAGCTGCAACATTTGGAAAGCCATTCTGTCCTCCAGTAGTCAAAGAAACTGGAAATGCAGAAGACATTCATGACTTTTTGCAGGTAGAAGTAGAAGATACAGAGTTGTGTCCTCGTTATTGTGCAAGAATGGTAAAAAATATCAAACTAGCTCCTTCACCAGAGTGGATGCAGAGAAGACTTGCTGCAAGTGGTATCCGTCCGATCAATAACATTGTAGATATCACAAATTATGTTATGGAAGAGTATGGTCAGCCGATGCATGCATATGATTATGATCTGATCGGTGGTCATAAGATCGTTGTGAAATGTGCAAAAGAGAATGATACTTTCCAGACTCTGGACGGTCAGGTGAGAAATCTGGATAGTCGTGTTCTGATGATCAATGATGGAGAAAAAGAAGTAGGCATTGCTGGTATTATGGGTGGTGAAAACTCTAAAATTACAGATGATGTAAAAACTATGGTATTTGAGGCTGCCTGCTTTGATGGAACAAACATCCGTCTGTCTGCAAAGAGAATTGGTCTTCGTACCGATGCATCTGGTAAATTTGAAAAAGGATTAGATCCAAATAATGCAAGTGAAGCGATTAATCGTGCATGTCAGCTGATTGAAGAGTTGGGAGCGGGAGAAGTTGTAGGCCACGATGATGCGGTTGGCGTCGGCATAGTGGACCACGCC
>CAJMNU010000222.1 GCA_905214855.1 uncultured bacterium
CTGCACTGACATATGCATCTCTTACCTGAAGTGTAAATCTGGTTGGTCTTCCCAGTTTGGTCTGATCGTCAGAAAGGGAGTACTGATTCTTTGCCATGCAGACTGGAAGATTTGAAAATCCCATCTCCTCAATTTTAGCCAATGCCTTATTGGCTGTTGGAGCATATGCAACTCCATCCGCTCCGTAGATCTCTACAGCAATTTTAGCGATCTTTTCTTTGAGACTTAAGGAATCTTCGTACAATGGTTTGAAATTACTTTCCTTTGTCTCAAGAGTAGATAATACTTTTTCAGCCAGAGCCATTCCGCCCTCTCCGCCTTTTGCCCATACTTCTGACAATGCAAATTCACAACCTCTTTCCTCGCAAAAGTTCTTAATAAATTCATATTCTGCTTCTGTGTCAGATGTGAAAGAATTCAAGGTCACAACAACTGGAACCTGATACTTCTGAAGGTTTTCAATGTGTTTTTCCAGATTGACGATTCCCTTCTTTAACGCTTCCAGATTCTCTTCTCCAAGCTCTGTCTTTGGCACACCGCCATTATATTTGAGGGCACGCACGGTTGCAACCAAAACAACAGCATCTGGTTTCAAATCTGCTTTACGGCATTTGATATCAAAGAACTTCTCTGCTCCAAGATCTGCTCCAAATCCTGCTTCTGTCACTACAATATCAGCCAGTTTTAAAGCTGTCTTTGTAGCACGTACACTGTTACATCCATGTGCAATATTTGCAAAAGGTCCTCCATGAACCAATGCACCTGTATGTTCCAGAGTCTGGATAAGATTTGGTTTAAGAGCATCTTTTAATAATGCTGCCATTGCACCTACTGCATGAAGATCAGATGCTGTCACTGGTTCTCCGGCAAAATTATATGCCACAATAATCCGACCAAGACGTTCTTTCAGATCCTGCATGTCGTTTGCCAGACAAAGAATCGCCATAATTTCAGATGCAACTGTGATAACAAAATGGTCTTCTCTCACCACTCCATCCGCTTTTGCACCCAAGCCCACTACTACATTACGGAGGACACGGTCATTCATGTCTACACAGCGTTTCCAAAGGATCTGTCTTGTGTCGATTCCAAGTGCATTTCCCTGCTGAATATGATTATCCAACATAGCAGCCAGCAGGTTATTTGCAGAAGTGATCGCATGAAAATCTCCGGTAAAATGAAGATTCAGATCTTCCATCGGAACAACCTGAGCATATCCACCGCCAGCAGCACCTCCCTTAATTCCAAAACATGGTCCAAGGGATGGCTCTCTCAATGCGATCAGAGCTTTTTTACCCATTTTTGCAAATGCCTCGCCAAGACCTACCGTTGTCGTTGTCTTTCCTTCCCCTGCCGGAGTCGGATTGATCGCTGTTACCAGTACTAATTTTCCATCCTGACGGTCTTTTACCTGATACCAGAGTTCGTCTGTCAATTTTGCTTTGTACTTTCCATAGAATTCCAAATCATCCTCTGTAATTCCATACTGTGCTGCTACCTCACGGATATGCAGCATTTTTGCTTCCTGTGCAATTTGAATATCAGTCTTCATACATTTTTCCTCCTAGGTCTTATAATCTATCTATGATTTGCATTGCATTTCATTTACATAATCTACACAATATCCTGAAACTCTTCCAAAGTCATAAGTACTTTTCTTGGTTTTGTTCCTTCCTCTTCTCCAACAACCCCCGCATCAGCCAACTGATCCATAATACGGGCTGCACGGTTGAATCCAATCTTAAATACCCTCTGCAACATACCAATAGATGCTTTTTCTTTTTCAATGATCAGTTTTCCTGCCTGTTCAAAATATGCATCGCGCTCTCCTGAAGCATCAGACATTCCCCCATCCATACCATTTCCTGCCATTTTTGCCTCAATCTCTTCACTATACTCTGCACATATACCCTGTTCTGTCAAGAAGTCCACCACAGCTGTCACTTCACTGTCTGATACAAATGCACCTTGTACACGGATTGGTTTTGGAATTCCGGATGGATAAAACAGCATATCACCCTTTCCAAGCAATTTTTCTGCACCATTCATATCGATAATAGTACGGGAGTCCACACCAGAAGAAACTGCAAACGCAATACGGGACGGCACATTTGCCTTGATCAAACCTGTAATAACATTAACAGAAGGTCTCTGTGTTGCGATCACCAGATGAATTCCCGCTGCACGGGCAAGCTGTGCCAGACGACAGATAGAATCTTCTACTTCCCCTGGAGCAACCATCATCAAATCTGCAAGCTCGTCCACGATAATAACAATCTGCGGAAGTTTTTTAGGTTTATTCTCATCTTCAATATCCCGCAATGCCTCAATTTTCGCATTGTATCCCTTTAAATCCCTCACATTGTAATCTGCAAATTTCTTATAACGGTCTGTCATTTCAGCAACAGCCCAGTTCAATGCTGCACTTGCTTTTTTAGGGTCTGTTACCACTGGGATCAAAAGATGTGGGATTCCATTGTACACACTCAATTCCACGACTTTAGGATCTACCATGATCAACTTTACATCTTCTGGAGAAGATTTATAAAGGATACTCATGATCAGTGTATTGATACATACAGACTTACCAGATCCAGTTGCACCAGCGATTAGAAGATGCGGCATCTTCGCAATATC
>CAJMNU010000223.1 GCA_905214855.1 uncultured bacterium
CTTTACCTGTATCTCCACAAGCAAGTCTACCACTTTCTGGCTCTACAAAATTATATCCTAATTCTTTTAATGTATTTATATTTCTTTGTAATATTGGATTTTCATACATATTAGTATTCATAGCTGGTGCTATTAATACTTTTGCCTTTGTAGCCATAACTGTTGTAGTAAGCATATCATCTGCAATCCCATGTACCAACTTTCCGATCACATTGGCGGTAGCAGGGGCAACCATGACCACATCTGCACGTTTTGCCAAGGCTACATGTTCCACACTGTATTGAAAATTTCTGTCAAATGTGTCTACCAGACATTTATTTCCTGTTAAAGTCTCAAACGTAATCGGATTGATAAAATGAGTGGCATTCTCTGTCATCAATACCTGCACATCTGCTCCTAATTTTTTGAGCATACTGGCAAGACTGGCAATCTTATACGCTGCAATACTTCCCGTCACTCCCAAGACAACTGTTTTTCCTTTTAACATACCCATTCCTCCACTCCTTTTTCTTGTAAACTCTCATCTGTCATGGTATTATATACAGACAAATAGGATAGGATCAGAACATATCCAATCCCTGTCACATATACATCAATTACTTTATTATGAAAGTATAACACACCACTTACCATTTGGAAAGGAGTTCTCAATTATGATATTAGCTGTTGATATGGGAAATACAAACATTGTCATTGGAGGGATTGACAAACACACAACGTATTTTGTAGAAAGGATGTCTACTGTACTGCATAAAACAGATCTAGAATATGCTGTTTTAATTAAAACGATCTTAGATCTTCATAATGTAGACCCACAAACCATTGAGGGAGCGATCATTTCCTCTGTTGTTCCACCACTCACCAATATTATACGTGCATCTCTTTATAAAGTTACCGGAAAGAATCCTCTTATTGTCACATCTGGCATGAAAACTGGTTTAAACATCCTGATGGATAATCCAAAAACACTGGGTGCAGATCTGGTTGTAGGCTCTGTCGCTGCCATGTCCATGTTCCAGCTCCCTTTGATCGTCATTGATATGGGAACAGCGACCACTATGTGTGTTGTAAATCAGAAAGCCCAGTATATTGGTGGTATCATCTACCCTGGATTAAAGGTTTCTCTGGAATCTTTAAGTGGTCGTACCTCCCAGCTTCCTCATATCAGTCTGGAACGCCCAGAAAAAACAATCGGGAAAAATACGATCGACTGCATGAGAAGTGGTATTATCTATGGAAATGCCTCCATGATCGACGGCATGATCGATCGTATGGAAACGGAACTTGGATGTCATGCCACTGTGATCGCCACTGGTGGACTGGCTCAATTTATTACTCCATACTGCCTTCATAAAATCCACTATGTAGATGACCTTCTTTTAAAAGGTCTGATGGTTTTATATCATATGAACACAGAAGACCGCTAAACAATCCACCTATCTCTATTTATTAAATACCTATATCAGACATCTCTGGACAAATTTGGAAGTATAAAATCTTCGCATTCCGTAAATGCTTTTTTTATAAATATCAGATGGCAGCTATCTATATAAATAGATGCATAACATAAAGGCATGGAAGAATGCGGAGGTAAGAGATATGTCAGCATACAAAGTAGAGATCTGCGGAGTCAACACATCAAAACTCCCATTATTGAGCAACGAAGAAAAAGAAATTCTTTTTCAAAAAATTTTACAGGGTGATATGGAGGCAAGGCAACAATATATTCAAGGAAATCTACGCCTTGTCCTTAGTGTCATTCAACGCTTTGCCGGCAATCATGAAAACGTGGATGATCTGTTCCAAATTGGCTGTATCGGGCTGATCAAGGCAATCGACCATTTTGATATCACACAAAACGTCAAGTTTTCCACCTATGCTGTCCCGATGATCCTTGGTGAAGTACGCCGTTATCTAAGAGACAACAATTCCATTCGTGTCAGCCGCTCTTTAAGAGATACTGCCTACAAAGCAATCTATACCAGAGAAAATCTAACTAAAAAGAATCAAAAAGAGCCTACACTGTGTGAAATCGCCAGTGAAATCGGTATGAGTAAGGAAGAAGTGGCATACGCCCTAGATGCGATCCAAAGCCCTGTCAGTCTATATGAGCCTGTGTACACCGATGGTGGAGATCCTCTATTTGTTATGGATCAAATCAGTGATAAAAAAAATATTGAGGAAAATTGGGTGGAGGAAATCTCCTTGAATGAAGCAATGAAGCGTCTCCCTGAAAGAGAGCGCCATATCATTGATATGCGTTTTTTTGAAGGGAAAACACAGATGGAAATTGCAGAAGAAATCCATATCAGTCAGGCACAAGTCAGCCGTCTGGAAAAAAGTGCATTAAAAACGATGCGTAGTTATCTGGCATAAAGGTCAAAATCTTTCATCCCATCTTTCTGGACATGTTAAAAATCTTTCTAAAAGCCCCCTTCCCCTCCATGACAGACTGTGAAGACTGTTTTATGGAAGGGAACAGGCTTTCCTTTTTACACTTGTACATTCCTATTATACTTTTCATACGTCGTTTCGTACCATCTCCCTTTTCAGTCTCTTCATGATCTTCTTTTCCAGTCTTGAAATATAAGATTGAGAAATTCCC
>CAJMNU010000224.1 GCA_905214855.1 uncultured bacterium
GTATGATCCACAGATGTACATTCATAAAAAGATGAAAACAACAATGGAATCTTCTTTAGAGGTTTTAAAAGAGCTGCTGCCTGTGCTGGAGAAACAGGAAGATTACAGCAATGATGCATTATATGAAGCATTGTCTGCCTATGTAAAAGACAAAGGTTGTAAAAATGGTTATGTGATGTGGCCGATCCGTACTGCTGTTTCAGGAAAACAGATGACACCAGCAGGTGCAACGGAGATTATGGAAGTACTGGGGAAAGAGGAATCTCTTTCTAGGATTCGCAAAGGAATCGAACTTTTGGAATCTGTTGCAGAAACCAATAATTAAAAAGAAATGGAGTTGCCTATGGGATTTCATGAAGCACAAATCCGAGCGATTTCACATCATAACGGTCCTATGCTGGTGCTTGCCGGACCTGGTTCCGGCAAGACCACTGTGATTACCCATCGAGTCCAAAAACTGATCTGCGAATACGGCATTTCACCTTCCAATATCTTGGTAATTACATTTACCAGAGCAGCAGCAAGAGAGATGGAGGAACGTTTTGGTCAGCTGACAAAGGATCAGGCAACAATGAGTGGAAGAGTTGCTTCTGGCACCTTCCACTCTATTTTTTTTAAGATCTTAAAATTTGCTTATCGTTATGATGCCTCTCATATTGTGCGTGAAGAACAAAGAATTCAATATATCAGAGAATTGATTGAAAAATATAAAATAGAAACAGAAGATGAAACAGATCTGATTGCATCTTTGCTCAGTGAGATCAGTATGGTAAAGGGAGATATGTTAGATCTTGCACATTACTATGCTAAAAGTTGTTCGCAGGATATTTTTAGAGGGATTTTTCAGGGATATGAGGAAAGACTGAAAAAAGAGGGCCTGTTGGATTTTGATGATATGTTGGTGATGTGTTATGAACTATTTCAGCAGAGACCAGATATTTTAGCTGCATGGCAGAAAAAATATACATATATTTTGATTGATGAATTTCAGGATATCAATTGCCTTCAATATCAGATCGTACGAATGCTGGCATTTCCAGAAAACAATCTGTTTATTGTAGGAGATGATGATCAATCTATTTATCGGTTTCGTGGAGCAAAGCCAGAGATCATGTTAGGATTTGAGAAAGATTATCCAGATGCAAAACGTGTGCTTTTGGGGATTAATTATCGCTCTACAAGACAAATAGTGGAAGCTGCTGAGAAAGTGATTGTTCAAAATCAAATGCGCTTTGAAAAGAAGATTTACGCTGCAAAGGGAGATGGAAAACCAGTTATCACAAGACGTTTTTCAGATCCGCAGTCAGAGGCAGAAGAAATTGTCAGAGAACTTAGGGCATATCATGATGGGGGATTTTCGTGGAGTGAAATGGCAGTTTTAACAAGGACAAATCAGGGACCACGATTGATCATAGAAAAATTAATGGAATATGATGTTCCGTTTTATACGAGGGATACACTTCCTAATTTATATGAACATTGGATTTCAAGGGATATACTGACTTATATAAAGATTGCAGCAGGAAGTAGAAAAAGAAGTGATTTTTTGCAGATCATCAATCGACCAAAACGTTATATCAGCAGAGATGCATTGGAAAGCAAAGAGATCCAGTGGGAAAGTTTGAAACGCTTTTATATAGATAAGGCTTGGATGATAGACAGGATTGAACAGTGGGAATATGATATGAAAGTTTTGGCAAAACTAGCACCAGCAGCAGCAGTGAATTATATCCGAAAGGCAATTGGATATGATGAGTATTTAAAGGAACATGCAAAATATCGTCAAATGAAACCAGAAGAATTATATGAAACTGCTGATATGCTTCAGGAAAGTGCTGCTGGCTATAAAACAATAGAGTCTTGGTTTGCCCATATGCAGCAATATGCAGAAGAATTATTGAAACAAACCAGAGATAAAAACGAAAAAAAAGAAGGGGTTTGTCTTGCCACTATGCATAGTTCTAAAGGCTTGGAATATCAGATTGTATTTATTCCAGATGCAAATGATGGAACGATCCCGCATCAGAGAGCAATTTTAGATGCAGATGTGGAGGAAGAAAGACGTTTGTTTTATGTTGCAATGACCAGAGCAAAAGAACGCCTGCACATTTATTATGTAAAAGAACGTTATCATAAACCAGCAGATGTTTCTCCATTTGTGGAAGAATACTTGTTATAATGGTATGATGTTGGGGTCAAAATAGAGAACAGATAAGCAAACATTGGAAAAGAAATGAAGCAGGGAGTAAATGATATGATCCATATATATTGTGGAGATGGAAAAGGAAAAACAAGTGCTGCACTTGGCTTGGCAGTAAGAGCAGCAGGGCGTGGGAAACAAGTGTTGATTGCACGTTTTTTGAAAAGTGAAGATTCAGGAGAGGTTATAGCGCTTCGGCAGATAAAGGAAATCGAAGTGATTCCCTGTGAGAAGACATTTGGTTTTTATAAGAATATGACAAAAGAAGTCAGACAAGAAGCAAAAGAGTATTACGAAAACATGCTCCACACTATTTTTGCGAGAATAGAGCAGGAAAAAATGGATATGTTGATTTTAGATGAAG
>CAJMNU010000225.1 GCA_905214855.1 uncultured bacterium
AGGCAACGGACTCTGACTCCGTCATTTTCAAGGTTCGAATCCTTGTAGCCCAGTTTTGGACTCTAATTCAGGAAGATTCTTGGATTAGAGTTTTTTGATGTTTATTTACATCAATGCTCTTTTATGCTAAACTCTATGTGCAATCTAGGTGTAATTGATTTGGGATCACATAGTATCAGGGTGAATGTATGAAAATGTAGACTCAGTTTGTCCAATTAAAATAAGATTATTGTAATCAAAATGACTTTAGACAATAGGGAGTTCACGTTAGGAACATATTGGAAAGAAGAGGAAAAATAAAATGTATACATTGGAGAGTCGAATTCGGTATAGTGAGACAGATGCAGATGGGATGCTGTCGATGGCAGGGATCATGAATTATTTTCAGGATTGTTCCACATTCCATTCAGAGGACAGTGGAGTAGGCGTTTCTTATTTAAAGAAAATACAGAAGGCGTGGATGCTTTCTTCATGGAAGATTGAAATGCTTAGACGACCTGCTTTGGGGGAGAAGATTACAGTTGGAACATGGCCATATGATATAAAAGGAATCTATGCATATCGAAATTTTGTTATGTTGGATGAAGAAAAAAAAGAAATAGTAAAGGCAGATTCTATTTGGTTTTTATGTGATGCAGTGACAGGACGACCTATGAGGATTCAAGAGGAAGATGTATCTGCATATGGCTCTCCAGAACCTAAATTGGCGATGAAACCAGTATCAAGAAAGATCACATTACCAGAACAAATGGAAGAACGATCAAAAATTGTGGTTTTACCACACCATATTGATACAAACCATCATGTGAATAATGCAAAGTATGTAGAGATTGCACAGGAAGTGACAGAAAGACCACAGGAAGTGAGGGAGCTTCAGGTGGAATATAAAAGAGCGGCAGTGTTAGGAGATACCTTAGTCTTGAAAGTTGGCAGAACAGATCAGGAAGAGATCATAGCTTTGTGCAGGGAAGATAGACAGGTCTGTGCGGTGGTTGCCCAAACATATTGAGATGACAGCAAAATGCAGGGAAACACAAAATGAATGACAGGTATCAAAATAAAGTAAAAAGTACAGAACAGCAGTGGAGGAAATGATGATAGAATTAGGAAAAAGACAGTGCTTACAAGTCGTAAGGGAAAAGGATTTTGGTGTATATGTCAGTGAGCTGGGAATGGAAGATGTGGCAGTTTTACTCCCGAAAAAACAGGTTCCGGATGGCATCAAAATTGGAGATCAGATAGAAGTCTTTATTTATAAAGATTCTGAGGACAGGTTGATCGCTACAACTGCGATCCCTAAGGTAGAAGTAGGAAAATGTGCTGTATTGGAAGTTCAGGAAGTAAATCGGATCGGTGCGTTTTTAAATATGGGAACAGAAAAAGATTTGCTCCTGCCATATCGTGAACAGACATATCCAGTCAAGAAAGGAGATCAGGTTCTGATCGCTCTTTACATTGATAAGAGCAGCCGTCTTGCAGCTACCATGCATGTATATCCTTATTTGCAGGCGAATGCTCCATATCAGAAGGATGACAGGGTAAAAGGACATGTATATGAAGTAAAACCGCAGTTTGGCGCATTTGTTGCTGTAGATGACATGTACTATGGATTGATCCCAAAAAGAGAATTGTTTTTAGATATACCAGTAGGAACTCTTGTTGAGGCAAGAGTACTTGGGGTGCGTGAAGATGGTAAACTGGATTTGAGTACTAGGGAAAAAGCGTATATGCAGATCCATACAGATGCACAAAAGTTGTTGGAAATGATACAGGAGTATCCAGGAGTATTTCCGTTTACTGACAAGACAGATCCAGAAAAGATCAAGGAAAAATTGCAGCTCAGCAAAAATGCTTTTAAGAGAGCGGTTGGTCATCTGTTAAAGGAAAAGAAAATCCGTATGACGGAACAAGGGATTGAAGCGATCGAAAAAAAAGAGTACTAGGAAACAAAAA
Organism: uncultured bacterium; assembly: GCA_905214855.1. Lineage (GTDB taxonomy): Bacteria > Bacillota > Clostridia > Lachnospirales > Lachnospiraceae > CAJMNU01. The sequence continues at coordinate 1,954 of CAJMNU010000225.1, forward strand.
AAAGAAAAATGTGAAAATAAACGTAAAAAATGTCCTTGCTAGACATAAAAAAATTAGGGAAAAATCATAGGAAATGACATTTTTCATAAGAATATTTTGTGCTTCTTAGTAATTATTATAATTGAATATACAAAATTAACAAAACGATAAATTTTTTTTGGTTATTAGAGATATGGTCAAATCAGGTATTTTCATGTATAGTAGGAGTATCAAATGACAGCGAGGCAGCAGTGTGGGGCTGCGGGTCATCGCAATTTAAGCGTTTAGCTATTCAAAAATGAGGAGGAGAAACAGCATGGCTAGTTTATCACTGAAAAACGTAACAAAAGCTTATCCAAATGGATTTGTTGCAGTTAAAGATTTTAACTTGGAAATTAAAGATAAAGAATTCATCATCTTCGTAGGACCATCTGGTTGTGGTAAGTCCACAACACTTCGTATGATCGCAGGACTGGAGGACATTTCTTCTGGTGAGTTATATATTGATGGAAAACTGATGAATGATGTAGAGCCAAAGGACAGAGATATTGCAATGGTATTCCAGAACTACGCTCTGTATCCTCATATGTCCGTATATGACAACATGG
>CAJMNU010000226.1 GCA_905214855.1 uncultured bacterium
AAAAGAAACGTCTTCTGTGGAGGAATAAATGGATCAGGAGGGAGTAGAATGTCATATTTTGACAGCGCAAAAAACCGAGTGATGTGGCAGCGTGAATTGGAAACTTTAAGAAAAGAACGACAACGCCGCGCAGAAGAAGGTTATGACCCATCCCAAAAACAGGAAACTTTAAAAAATAATTTTTCTAATAGAGTAAGGATTTCTTTTGCACAATTGGAAAAAGAAGAAGCAGAGGCATCTGGAAAAACTCTAAGAAGTGAAAGAACATTACATCATCAAAAAGAACTGGAGAAAAACTCAGAAAAGAAACTAAATCCAAAGGAGATTGCTCTATGAAAAAGGCAGAGCGTCATTGGGGGGTAAAGGGATTTTTATTCTATATCTTTTGTATCCAATTTGTCTTTGTATCCTGGGGCAGCCAAACACATATACCAGCAGCTTATGTAGGAGAAGACGATCAAAATGGATACCGATATGAAGCAGATGGAATCGGTGGTATCTCAGTAAATATCGCCCCAGAACAAACAGATTCAGCAGTTGCTTTGATCACTCCAGATTCCGGTTTACATGGTGTTCTCTACAAAAACGGGATGAAAAGTGAAGTCACTCAAGAACAGTTTATAATCGAACCTGGAAGATATGAGTATTATTTTTATCCATCTTCAAAATCAGATCCTGACTATATGGGAATTTTTTCGTTTACTCTTTCTGGTTTGCAAGATATGGATGAAATGGACGAAACACTTTCATTTTCTGTGATTGAAAATCCTGAAATTCAGGTAACATACGATAAAAACCAAAATCAATATATACATACCTTACCTAATGGATCAACATTTCAGCTTACAGTTCCATCAGGATCTGTATCGGTTAATCCAGTCCATGTCATGTTTTCAAACGATATCATCATTTATGGAATCAGCAGAAATGGAGAATACATTTCTGTAGAAGAACCTTATTCTTTTACACAAGAGGGCTGTTATCAGATAGAATGTACAACTGGAGTGTCAGATATTGGACAGACAAACGGAACTTTATATCGCTTTGATGTATGGTTTCTGATACGTAAATATACCATTCAGGATATGGATATTATAAATGCTCCAAATGGATTTTTGGTTCGACAAGTATGGAAAAATGGTATGCCTGTAAAAATACCACAATTTGAATATTTGTATTTAGAAGAGGATGGTATTTATCGTATTCTATTTGAAGAGAAACATAGAAAGTGTCAATATATATTAGAGTGTAACATTGACAGGGAAGCTCCCTATCTGTTTTTTAATAAGAACTTTTTTGATGAAAAATTTTATGTTCCACTTTCTTTTACACCTTCTGAAGAAGGCTGTATGATAGAAATTTATCAAAATGGTGAAAAAATGCCATACATTTCCAACTCCATTGAAGATGGGGGGATCTATCGGATAGTAATTTCCGATCCATATGGAAATCAAAGAGAGTATTCTTTTTTTCTATTACATAATATGAAAATCATTACACCAACAAGGATTATATTATCCACTGTGTTTGTCTTGGCTATTATTATTTTCATGTGTTACCAACGCAGACATATGAGGGTTTTATAATAAATAATTTTTAAGGAGGATGGTAAAATGCCAACTATATTTCAATTGCCTATTATGGCTCTCACAGCAAACCCATTTGCTACTGTTTCAGATCCGATCATTAAGCTGATCAATGATGCAGTAAACCCAGCATTACTTTTAGTTGGGGCAATTGGAGCAATCTATTGTATTATTCTTGGTGCCAAACTTGCAAAAGCGGAAGAACCTCAGGATAGAGAAAAAGCAAAATCTTCTTTGAAAAATGCTTTGATTGGTTTTGTTCTCATTTTCGTTCTTTTGGTTGTATTGAAGTTAGGACTTCCTGCCATGACTACATGGTATCAGAGTGTAAAATAAACACAACTGCTGCATAGTAAACAACTTGCAGAGCAAGGTAGCATGTACATTAACAATGTGATAAAATTGCCGAAGTTCTTTGTATCTTCGGCAATTTTATCATAAAGACACAATTTACAATGAAACTGAAACGGAGGATTAGAAAGAAAAATGAAAAAATGGCTGCTTGTTTTAAGCTGTCTATTTTGTTTTTGTCTGGCAGGATGTAAAAATTCTATTTTATTAAATGCAGATTTGGATAAAGCAACTGTAGAAGCTTATGTACCTGTGATGGAAACTGTTCCATCTGATTCTCTGGTTCAAATAGAAAATAAATTTTCTGAAGAAAAATATCAGATTTCTGGAAGAGATGCATTTTATATTCTTCCAGAACACAGACCAGCTCCTGAAAATATTTTGGATTTTAAGGTTTTAGACCTTATTGATGGCACAATTTCAGTGTATGCATATCAGGCAAAATGTTCTGACTCAGATACAACAGGTTTAGGTGGAGCAGCAAAAAGTGGCATAGCAGTTGATACAGATAATTCTAAAGGAGAATTGTCCAGTAGCAAATCTAAAATGGTAACTATACTCATGTCATATAATATAAAGACAAGAGAATATTGTGTATT
>CAJMNU010000227.1 GCA_905214855.1 uncultured bacterium
CCTTGGATCAGGCGTTTCATTCCCAACTTTCCTGCCATATCTTTTCTGATTTCTTCCAAAGTCCTTATCTGTGCTTTTGTAAGAACATATGGCAAAGATTGTATCAAACACTCTGCTTCCCGTGATGAGGGGATCTGGTATGGACTTTCTTTATTTGCACGCTTTTCCTGCATCATACGGACAGCGATCAAAAACAGAAAAAATTCATCAAAAACCAGACGCTTTCTTGCAAACAGCAATTCCTCTTGATTCGCTGGAATATGTATATGTTCTAATGCAAAATTATATTCTGCCAGTTGATTTTTCTTTCTTATACTTAGTGGTATATAATCCAGTTCCAGCTCATGTTCCTTTAAAGCCATCTGCACAGTTTTTGATATCATACGGTTTCCTAAGCCTTTTGTCTGCCCATAAATCGGCTGCATCACGTTCATCCTGTCATAATATGCAGAAGGTTCAAACATTTCTGGTTGTTCCATGACCAGACGATTTTTTTTCTTTACTACACGCCCTCTGAAAATATAGTGTCCCCCTAGTTTCAAAGAAGTGCGAATATATGGAATATTGTACCAGATAATCTGTAACGCACCCCCAGACCATTTTAGAGACAACGATACTGTCTGCATCTTTCCAAACCGCAAAAGATCTGCTTCTCTTGTTATGACCGCCTCCACAGCAACCATATTTGATTCTGTTACATCCTGTGGTTTTACTGGTTTTGTATAAACATCATATGCTCTTGGATAATAATGCAGCAAATCCTCCACTGTATAAACACCTAACTTTTCAAACAACGCAGCGGTTTTCTCTCCCACTCCTTTTAAGGATGTGATAGGCTGTTCTCTCTCCGCTCCCATATCTTCCTTCCTTTCGTCGTAAACTCTGTGAAAATCACATTTCATAGACAGCAGCCCTTTCTCTTCATTTATATAAATAGACACCTCAGCATCCCTAAAACCAGCAAATGCAGCGGATAAAACAGGTAAAATCCCCATGAATGTCCCTGTTTCTTTCCTTTGTCCCTACAATATAAAGAAAGAGGAATGTAGGCAAGAACTGCTGCTCCCAGATAGCCTATACTGTCAAAAAAAGACAATACTGCTCCCCATAACAATGCAGATTTTTTATCAGCACAAAATCCATAAAAGACTGCAATCAATGCAATTCCATACACAAAATAATCCAATCGAAACAAATAGGAAACAGCCATTGCTGCCAAAACATAAACAAAACATAGCATTGGCTGTGATTTTCTTTTTGAGATCTTTTGCATCATCCAAAGTCCCAAAGCTAATGTCATAATGGTATTTTGTCTCTCCAGATCCACCCATTGACCTGACACTGCCAGATCATAAGGAATCTCCGAAAGACAGGCAAATACTAACAGACGTTTCTGATAACGTGCCAAATCTCTTGTATGAAAAAATCCCTCTACCAAAAAAAATGCAAAAATAGGAAATGACATTCTTCCAATCGTATGGAACAACAAGGAAATGGCAGAGATTATCCCTTCCCATGTCCCAAATTGTCCCGTTATCAGACCAGGATCTAAAATAGCCACTCCTATATGGTCTAACACCATACAAAACAATGCCATTTTTTTAATTTGCTCTCTTGACAGTTGTTTTATTCCATAGTCCATTTGGTTCATTCCCCTTCTTTTATTGTACTATCTATCTAATTTCTGTATTTATATTATTTTTTTCATCAAACAGGGGAAAGTACGCACTGCATACTTTCCCCTTGATGCATATAAAACTATTTTATTTATTCCACAGAAATCATATAATAATAAATTGGCTGACCGCCATAATGCAATTCCACATCACAAAAATCAAACATTTCCTGTGCTTTTTCCAGAATTTTCTGTGCTTCTTCTTCTGGTACATCAGCTCCATAATATAACGTGATCAGCTCGGACTCATCATCCACCATTGCCTTCAATGCGCTCAATGTTGTCTCTTCCACTGACTGAGTGACTGACAAAATACCACGATCTCCCAATGCCATAATGTCATTTTCATGAATTTCCACACCATCAATATTGGTATTACGCACTGCATATGTGATCTGACCTGTCTTGACACGGCTCATCTCTACTTTCATCAACTCCAGATTCTCTTCCGGAGAAAGATTCGGCATAAAATTGATCATCGCACAAATTCCCTGTGGGACTGTCTTAGACGGAACTACCAGAATCTTTTTGTCTTCCACAAGATACTTTGCCTGCTCTGCTGCCAAGATAATATTCTTGTTATTTGGGAAAATAAAGACGGTATCTGCATTGACTGTCTGGATCGCATTTACCATATCTTCTGTACTTGGATTCATAGTCTGTCCGCCCTCGATCAAGCAGTCTGCTCCAATACCCTTAAAAATCTCACTTAATCCTGCACCTGCAGATACAGCGATAAATCCATATGGCTTACGTGGCTCTTCTTTTTTCTCTTTTGCAAGTTTTTCTGCTTCTTTGATCAGCTTTTCTTCATGTTCCTCACGCATATTGTCTACTTTCA
>CAJMNU010000228.1 GCA_905214855.1 uncultured bacterium
AACATTGAAAAATTTCATCTTTTGCCAGCCGGACCATTTGCACCAAATCCAACAAATCTTTTTGAAGATCCGTTGTTTACGCAGATGTTAGATAAGGCAAGAGAAGAATATGACTATATTATTGTGGATACGCCGCCATTAAACAGTGTGATCGATGCAGCTGTGATCGCAAAATATTGTGATGGTGCAGTACTGGTATTGCAGGCAGGAGGCGTAAGTTATAAAGTAGCCCAGAAGGTGAAAGGACAGTTGGTAAAAAGTGGATGTCCGATCCTTGGTGTGGTATTGAATAAAGTAAATACGACAAATAAAGGCTACTATTATGGCTCTTATTATGGAGCTAGTGGTGGTTACTACCCTAAATAAATAGAAAGAATCTATGGAATGTAAGAGGGAGGATCACCTGTTTAAATCAGGCAAAGCAGGAAAACCTGTTTTGATTTAAAAATTATAAGGAGGTAGAAAACGATGAGAAAATCAATCGGAAAACGCTTGGCAGTGGGAATTGTTGCAGCAGCAATGCTGATGACAAGTACTGCAACTGCTTTTGCGGCTGAATGGAAACAGAATGAGACCGGATGGTGGTATGAAAATGAAGATGGTACATATCCGGTAAACTCTTGGGTTCAGGTTAATGGAGTATGGTATTTCTTTAATCAGGAAGGCTATATGTCTACTGGTTGGGGATGGGACAACGGAAATTGGTATTTTACCAATTCTGATGGTGCTATGCTGACAGGATGGGTTGTGGTTGATAATAAAGGCTATTATTTAAACCCGATCTCTGATGGTTATAAGGGAGCTATGGCAACTGGAACCAAGATGATCGATGGTGAGGAATATACTTTTGAGGAAAGTGGAGCCTGCACATCTGAATATCAGGGACCAAGCGAAGAGTACTATGGCAATGGTCAACAAGTAGCAGACACTGAGACAGGAACAAATGGTCCGGCAAGCGGAAGTATAGGTGGCAGCGGAAGTTCAAGTGGAAGTGATAGTAGTGACAGCAGTGATGATTCATCAGAGGAAACTGTGTTGACTCTTTTGGAACAATTGAATGTGGAAACAGCACAGAAAGTACAGGCAGCAGTCAATGATTCCAAGTATCAGGATCTTATTGGTGAAGGAAAACCAATTAAGAAGGTAAGCAAAGTATCCGGTACCACGACAGACAGAAGTATAACTGTAACTCTCGGAGATAAAGAGATTCAGGAAGCAACTCCATTATCTGATATCAAAGATTTTGTAAATGACATAGTTGCTGCTATTGTAAATGTAAAAGAAGTAGAGTCTGTAAAATATCTTGGAGAAGAAATGACAGTGGAAGCAGTTATGGATCATTTAAACAGCCAGTTTGATTCTGAAAGAACTCTTGCAACGATGAGTACTGAGTATAAGGTTCGTCTGGTGCTGACAAGCGGAGAAGAGGCAACTTATACTTTATATGTCAACAAATAAGGAATGTTACATAAGATCAAATAATCCATAATTTTGTATTTGAGTTATGGATTAATAAGTGTGACAGAGCAGACTTGCATAGCCGGTTGTTATATGCTGGTTATGCAAGAATCTAAAAAGAATATAAAAAAGAATGCAATACATAAAAGGTATAGTAAAGGGAATTTAAAAAAGGATAAAAAGGCAGCAGGTTGAGTTCATGAATCAAGAAAAGTGGGGATTAAAGAAGCGACTGTGCCAAATGGCAGGAATTGCAATAGGCATGGCTGTTGTTTTTGGTATTACAATACCAAAAACAGTCTGGGGAGGAAGTTTAAACGCAAACGAAGCAGAGTTAATGGGGATTGCCAGAGGGACTTTTACCTATGATGGAGTCACTTACAGAGCAAAAGAGGCATATATCAATGAGGCATATTATTATTTGATCAGGGATGATATTGATGTGACGGATGAGCAGAAAGCAGCTGCAATCCAGAAGGTATATGCCAGTGTAAAACAGGGGATTGATGAAGGTTATCTGTATCCGGTAGGTGGAACCGAATCCACAGCGAAAGAAACAGCCACTGAGTCAGGAAAAGATCCTTTGGAAAGTTCACCAGCTTTGGAAACATCCGAAGATACAGAAAAAAAAACACAGTCAGGTTCAGATCAAGAAAAACCATCAGGTTCAGCACTTCTGGGATTAGGGGAAAATGACGAAGAGCAGCAATCAGTAGAGACAGAAGAAACACAATTAGAATTGGAAATAGAACCAGAATTAGAAACGACAGTTTCCCCTCAGATAGAAGCACTGGAACACATGTCAGAATTTCTGACAGAGATGGATACAGAGACAGCTTCAACAGTACAACTTTTTCCTGATAAGAAGAATGCTCTATCTCTAGAAGATATGTTGAATGCCAGCAACTGGTTGATCGGTATTCTGACAGGAATCCTTGCAGTCAGTGTTACCGTGATCTGGAAAGAAAAATTATTTTTTCACCATCATAGAAAGAACAAGAAAAAGGAGGACAATCTCCGTGAATAGAAAGAGAAAGATAAGACATGTATTG
>CAJMNU010000229.1 GCA_905214855.1 uncultured bacterium
CGTGGCAATTGTGATGAGAAAGAGAAAAAATGAATTGATGGAGAAAATGGAGAAGATGGAGAGGGAAAATAAGGCGTAACTTAAAAAGAAAGAAAATGTTTTTATATATGAAAAAATAACATAATGAGAAAAATTCGGGGGGGGGGATTTGACATAATGTTATTAAGAAAAAATGAAATTATTAAAAATTATACATGAAATGCGATTGACATAGGGAAAAAAGAAAGGTATTATACTTAAAGACCAATACACAGAGAGGTTATTATGTCAGAATGTGTCGGGTTTTGTTGATATATTTGTGAAAAAGTACATAGCAGCCAATCCTGTGGTATTGTAGAAATGGAACATGAGAGGAAGTCAGTATTTAATGGATGCAGCAGGAAAGATCGCAGAAAGACGAATCACGGACGTTCATGCACATATCATACCAGGTCTTGATGATGGAGCTCCAGATCTTGAGCAGGCTTTGCAGATGGCAAAGATCGCACAAAGACAGGGGATCTGTCATATTATCGCAACACCTCATACCTTATATGAAGGAACCTATATTTTTTCAGACAGCATTAGGGAGGCAATGGATTCTTTTCAGAGGGAACTCAGAAATAGAGAAATACCTATAACATTAAGTGCTGGCCAGGAAATTTTTTATTTTGACGGAGCAGTAGATTACCTGAAAAGTGGAAAATTTTGTACGCTGGCCAGCTCTTTTTATATTCTGGTGGAATTTTTGCCAATAATATCTTGGAAAGAGTGTTATCAGGCAATGAGAAGGCTCAGACAATCAGGATACTGGCCGATCATAGCACATGCAGAGCGCTACGATTGTCTGAGAAATGAAATGCATTTGGAGGAACTAAAGGAGTTAGGAGTATATCTACAGATTAATTTTTCCAGTTTTGCCGGAAAATTATGGGATAAGGATATCCGATGGTGCAGAAAGATGATTCTGGACGAAAGGATCGATTTCCTTGGAACCGATATGCACAGCGCCGTGTGGAGAAGTCCAGATGTGAGAAAGGAACTGACATGGCTGGAAAAGAAAGTACCATCAAGTCTGCTTGAAAAAATTCTATGGGAGAATCCCCAAAAAATCCTACTAGGAAAACGTCTGGAAGAGGAAGAAGGAGAATAATCTCTTCCTATTATAATATGAAAGAACAGATTTTAATGGAAGAGATTGTAATGAAACAGATTCTAATAGAAATGAAATAAGAGCAAAGTTTATGTGATAAGATGGGATATTGTGATAAGACAGAATATGATACGGATTGGACGAATGAAAGACTAAGTGAAAGACAATCGTATGATTTCCACCATACCATTGCAGTAAAAAGCAGGAAGAAAAGGAGAGGTTAAGACACCATGGAGATGGAAAATCAGAGCAAACAGAGCATACAAAGTGTGCAGAATGTGCAGGAAGAAGACACCATCGATCTGCTGGAACTTTTCTATGAATTGAAGAAAAGATTATGGCTGATCTTGATGATAGCTGTGATCGGTGCAGGGATCGCAGGAGTGTTCAGTAAGGTGGTTTTAACGCCACAGTACGTATCCACGGCAACGATGTATGTGCTGTCAAAGGAGACAACACTGACCACATTGGCAGATCTGCAGATCGGTACTCAGCTGACACAGGATTATAAGGTATTGATCACCAGCCGTCCTGTGATGGAAGGGGTTATTGATGAACTGGGACTTGATATGAGTTACAAGACATTGAAGAGCAGACTGAGCATTGCAAATCCAAATGATACACGAATCCTGACAATTTCCATTCAGGATCCAGATCCGCAGATGGCAAAGGCGATCGTGGATGAAGTATCCAAACAGGCATCCGAATTTATCGGTGATGTGATGGAGATGCAGGCACCGAAGATCGTGGAAGATGGCGAGATATCATTTACAAAGGTAAGCCCAAATACTAAGAAAAATGTAATGCTTGGAGCTTTGGCAGGTGCATTTTTGGTATGTGCGGTTATCGTAGTGATGACATTGCTGAACGATACGATCCAGACAGAGGAAGATGTAGAAAAATATTTGGGATTATATGTATTGGCTAATGTGCCAGACCGTCAGGAATCTTCATCCCATAAGAAGAAAAAACATAAAAAAGGCAGTGATAAGGATTTATATTTGTCAAGACAGAGTGAGAAAGGAGAGCAATAATCTATGAAACCAGTATTGGAATTAAAAAAGACGGAAAAGAACGATTACGCATTTGATGAAGCGATTAAAACTCTCCGGACAAACATTCAGTTTTCAGCAAATAGAAAGAAAGTGATTTTGATCACAAGTGCGAAAGCAAATGAGGGAAAGAGCAGTATTTCTTATGAACTGTCTGTTTCTCTGACACAGATCGGAAAGAAAGTTCTTTTGGTTGATGCTGATATTTGGAGAAGTGTTTTTATTACCCGTTATCAGATTGAACAGGAGATTTTTGGATTATCTCAGTATCTGAGTGGGCAGAAAGAACTGGATGAAGTG
>CAJMNU010000230.1 GCA_905214855.1 uncultured bacterium
GTTGCTTGGTCCTTGGCTGATAGAGATGATCGTGGAATCGCTTGGGAAGAATTTCTTGCTGTCTGGAACTATATGCATCTCATTATTCTCATCCCAAGTCACTTCCTCAAACCATGTACCAGTCTCTGTGATCTCAACTGGTCTCATGCAGTATACAAAATCTACACCATCCATTTTTGCATATGCAAGCTCAGAATGACTTGCTGCAGCAGTTGGTGTAATAGAAAAACAAGTCACTTTGCTGCTTCCTGTCCGCAGAACCGTTCTTGCCACATCCATAGCCGCATTCCCGGCACCAATGACATTGACATTCTCTCCCAAATCGTATACGTCTGGATTCACCAGATAGTGGATCGCATAATGAACATTTCCAAGTGTCTCTCCCTTGATCTTTAAGGTATTAGGCCACCAAACGCCGGTTCCTATGGAAACTGCTTTATATCCATCACGGAACAGATCATCGATCTGGATCGTCTTACCGATTGCTGTATTAGGACGCACACGGATACCAAGTGCCTTCAGTTTATCCATATAACGGTCAAGGATTGTCTTAGGAAGACGGAATTCTGGAATACCATAACGCAAAACACCGCCAATCTTATCTTTAGACTCAAAAATAGTAATATCATATCCTCTTTGAGCAAGCAAAATCGCAATCGTCAGTCCTGCTGGACCTGATCCGATAACAGCTGCTTTCATTCCCTTCTTCTCTGTAGGCGGAAGAAGTTTTGTTTTTGCAAAATAGTTATCAGAAATATAATTTTCGATATTGCTGATGTGTACAGGTGCTCCTTTGTGATTTAAAACACAATGTCCCTCACACTGATTCTCGTGGTTACAGATCAGGGAACACACGATAGAAAGCGGATTGTTTTTAAATACCATATCTCCTGCTTCTGTGATATCCCCCTCCAAAAACATACGGATCATATCCGGTATCGGAGTATTGATCGGACACCCTGTACGACACATCGGTTTTTTGCAATTTAAACATCTCTTTGCTTCTGTGATTACATCAAATGCCATCTTTTTCTTCTCCCTTATCTCTCATTTTCCTTTGCAGATTTCCAAACTCACAGTATATCCTTAATCCATTTACATATTCCATTTTGGAAAATCAGATTTCTTATCTAAATCTGCATTCCATTTTTATCTCTGACTAAGACAAAGAGTCTGGCAAGCCAGACTCTTATACTGTATTAGGAGCACTCGCAATATCTTTTTAGTATTAGTATACACAAATGAGAAAATTTGTCCAGAAAAGTTATTTTACTAACAAAGATTTCTTTGATATGCCTCTATCTATCCATTATCATGATTTACTTAATATGAAAAAACCATCCTGTTTTCTTTAATACAGGGCGAATTGCCGCGTACACAAAAACAACTACCAATGTTCCTGCAATTGCATTGATAAAAGTAACTCCAGCTGCCCAAGTAGACATGATCGCTGCTGCATTTGCCTCAACACCCAGAATATATTTTTTATACAAATATCCTGCGATCGGATCCATGATCACATTAAATCCCAAACCTGCAACAGATGCAAGCAATGTCCATTTCAGTACATATTTCCTGTCATGATCTTCTGTAATATGTGCCACTTTATGTGCGATGCATCCAGCGATCAGACCAATACACAATTTCAAAAGAAAGGTCTTGGGAGCACTTGTGATATATACAGGATCTAAAAGGTCAGCGATCGTCATTCCAAGAGATCCGGCAAGTCCTCCATAAAATCCGCCCAATAAAAGCGCTGCCAAAACACAGAATGCATTTCCAATATGGAGTGCCACCATATCCCCATTCAATGTCGGAATTGGTATCTTCAAAAACGTGAACGCCACATAACAAAGAGCTGCCATCAATCCCGTAATGACCAATTTGTATACTTTTTCATTTTTCTCGCTTATCATGCTGTCTCTCTCCTTAGGTTCAATGATATGATTCCATATCATACCCCACAAGTGGAGTGTTTTAAATATCCAGTTTGGTTTTTTCTGACCAGTCCAGTTTGATACAGCCCCTATACGATTCTTTTAATCTCTTGCCTCGATGCACAAAAGAATTCCTTTGTCAAATGTTATTGTCGCTTCTTCTTCCACTACTTCATTGCTGATACAGAGACTAGAACCAATGGTGATATCTTTTTTCATGAGCGGATATTTAAATCCTGTCAATGTAATCCCAGATACTGTTTCTGACAGAGGGACAAAAGATACATACTTTCCATAGAGTTTGTTTTTGCAGAACACTCTTTTTGCAAGAACAGACTCTTCTGCCCGAAGAAGCGTGATCCTGTTCTTTTCATCCAGAATCTCTACCTGCATTGCATCCTTACTGTATAAATTCAAAAGTTGAATGTTAGATAGTTCATGATCCAAACGTCCCCCAGTCGCACCCAAAAGAATGATTTTTGTACATCCTGCCTGTTTGGCTGCTTCCAATG
>CAJMNU010000231.1 GCA_905214855.1 uncultured bacterium
TATCTGCTGTACCTTTCCCTGCCCCCATTCCTTATATGGAAACTTCTCATAATCTCCTAACAGATCATAATTTTCATGATTTCCATCCACCCATAAAAGAGTAAATGGCAGTTCTTCTTCTAAACGGTCCAATTCTTTTTCTTCTTTGACAGAGCCACTCCATACGCCTCCAAAATCTCCACAGACTATGACATAATTCTGGTCTTCTCTCTCCATGTACTTTCCTTCTGGAAAAGCATTCCTGCCAAATCTTTCATAGATGTCTCCATGTGTATCTCCTGTGATATAAATTCCCATAATTCTCCTTTACATTTCATCCCACATTTTTACATATTTTTATTATAGTTTCACTCTTATCTTTTGTCTACTTATTCCACCAAAAGACTATGCATCCCTCACACATCAGCCTTTCCAGATAATAAAAAAAAGAGATCTTCTATACCAAATGTATAAAAGATCCCTTACATGAACGACATCGTATATAAACTCAATACTTGAGGCTTACGTTTTACCGAAATTAGTCCTCAACTTTAACGATCTCTCTCTTGTTGTAGCTTCCACATGCCTTGCATACTCTGTGTGGCATCATCAGCGCTCCACATTTGCTGCACTTTACTAAGTTCGGAGCACTCATCTTCCAGTTTGCTCTACGGCTGTCTCTTCTTGCTTTGGAAGATTTATTCTTTGGACAAATAGACATGGTTACACCTCCTTAAACTGTTTCAAAATATCCTGAAATGCTGACATCTGAAGATTTGTCTCTCCTTGGTCACAATCACATTTGCCATCATTTAGGTTTTTGCCGCATCTGCTGCAAAGCCCCTGACAATCCTCCCGACACAATACCGTCATAGGCAGTGCCAAAAGTATCTCATGATGCACCAATTCGTCTGCATCCAGATTATAACCATTAATATAAGGTTGTTCATCCAAGTCTTTTGCCCGCTGTTCTGAAGTTTCGTTCAGATCCACTTCCCTCTCAATAGAAAGTTCACATGGATAGACAACAGGTTCCAGACATCTCGCACAGGGAATCTCTAATACTAACTTTACCTCTGCTTGGATAGAAACTTTTTTCTCTCCCAGATTGGTAATCGTCACAAAAAAAGGTTCTTTTTCCAGTATGGGGTAGGTTTCTTTATCCGCAGATAAGATACTATCAAACCCGATCTCTGTTTGAACCGTTTTTTTCTTGCCCTCACAAGTGAAAACCTCAGATAAATGAATGAGCATATTGGTCTCCTAATACGCACTTATGCTATTATACATAGATGCTTTTTATTTGTCAATCCTAATTTTTGAATTCTTCGTTTTCTTAGACAATGAGGACTGCTGTAACTTTCAAAAAATTTCTTAGAATTCTTCGTTTTATCTGCTACAGCAGCCCTCTCAACAATCCGCATACAATCTTTCTATTTCTCTTCATGTATGCAAAATCATATTTTCAATCGCCTGATTTTATACCAGAGCCAGTGTCTCTCTTGCGATAGCAAGCTCTTCATTGGTTGGGATCAGCATAACCTTTACCTTAGAATCTGCAGTTGAGATCACCTGATTCTTACCTCTGCAATTATTTGCTTCATCATCGATCTCTACTCCCAGATATCCTAAATACTCACAGATTGCTTTTCTGGTAGCAATATCATTCTCACCTACACCTGCTGTGAAAGCGATAGCATCTACACCATTCATAGCTGCTGCATATGCACCAATGTACTTTGCTACACGATAACGGAATGCATCCAATGCTACTTCTGCCAGATGATTTCCTTCTTTTGCCGCCTGAGCGATATCACGGAAGTCACTGGAAACACCACCACTCATTCCAAGAACACCAGACTTCTTATTCAGGATATTCAGCATCTCATTGATGTCATATCCCTCTTTGTTCATAATAAACTGTAATACAGCCGGATCTACGTCACCACTTCTAGTTCCCATGATCAGTCCCTCCAAAGGAGTCAGACCCATGCTGGTGTCTACACATTTGCCGCCGATAGATGCAGAAACACTGGAACCATTGCCCAGATGGCAAACGATCACTTTTGCATTTTCTGGATCTAAGCCACCAAACTTAATGGCTTCACCAGATACAAACATATGGCTTGTACCATGGAAACCATATCTTCTGATACTGTATTTTTCAAAATATTCATGTGGGATCGCATACATATATGCTTTCTCTGGCATAGCCATACCGAATGCAGTATCAAACACTGCTACATTTGGCTTTCCTGGCATAACTTTCTCACAAGCCTCAATACCCATCAGGTTTGCCGGGTTGTGCAGAGGTCCTAAATCAAAGCATTCACGGATCACTCTCTTTACATCCTCGTTTACTACGATGGAATCGCTGTAGATCGTACCTGCATGCAGAACACGATGTCCGATGGCAGAAATCTCATCTGTGCTTGC
>CAJMNU010000232.1 GCA_905214855.1 uncultured bacterium
GCGATACCTGCTGCCAGAGCGATCACATTCTTTAAAGATCCGCCAAGTTCAATCCCAAGTACATCTGGGCTGGTATAGACACGGAATACATCATTCATAAAAATAGCCTGTATCTCCTCTGCCAGTTTTTTCTCATGTGCTCCCACCACACATGTAGTCGGCAATCTGCGGGCTACTTCCTCTGCATGACTTGGACCTGAAAGTACAGCAACATGAGCCTTCGGCAATTCTTCCTCAATCACCTCAGAAAGTGTATGGAGTGTCTCCTCCTCAATTCCTTTTGCCACATTGACGATCTTTTCTCCATCTTTTATGTATTCTCCCATCTTTCTGGCTGTTTGTCTCACATAAACAGATGGAACTGCCATGACCAAAAGGTCTCTGCCTCCCATTGCTTCCTGCAATGCCTTGGTAAAACAGAGTTTTTTAGGAAGAGTTACACCGGGCAGGGACGGATGTTCATATGTCTCACTTAATCTGTCAATCTCCTCTTCCAGTGCAGACCAAACGATCACATCATGCCCATTTTCCACCAAAAGTTTTGCCAGTGCGATTCCCCATGTTCCTGCTCCAATGATACCAATTTTTGCCATCTTATCTCCTCCCCTTAAAATCTGTTTTTTGTTTCTTGTTTATTTCTTTTTATCTTTTCCCCATAATGGATTCTCTGTTCCATGGATAAGACGTACAATATTAGCACGATGTCTCCAAACCGCCATCACTGTGATCACAGCCGCCACAAGATCATACTCTATCATATGGGCTGATGTCAGACCATATTCTCCCATTGCAGCAAAGCAAATATTCATGACCAAGAAAATAGTGACCACCACCATAGAACCCAGTGAAACAAAACGAGTCAATGCAACGATCAACACAAATGCGATCAGGCAGACAAGAGTGATCCTAAGGTCGGATGCCACCAAAAGTCCTGCTGTCGCAGCGATCCCCTTTCCTCCCTTAAAATGCAGGTAGCATGGATAATTATGTCCTAAAATGACTCCCAGACCAGTATATAACATCAGAAGATGTCCCATATCACTGTTTCCAAAATATAATCTCACTGCTACACAAGGGATCACTGTTTTTAAAAAATCTCCGGCAAAAACAATGAGTCCTGCTTTTTTTCCAAGTACTCTTAACGCATTTGTCGTGCCTGAATTACCACTTCCATACTGGCGTATGTCAATACCATGTGCCTTTCCATACAGATATCCAGTCTGAAATAGACCAAACAGATATCCTATTGCCAAACAAAGAATCCGTTCCATTTTTCTTTTCCTCCCCTATCTTATCTATAAGTCCTTTTTCTTTTGTATCATATACATCATGACTTTCTGCTGTCAAGAATCTTTTCTGACAGCAGCACCACTTCTTATATGTTCTATTCGTCTTTTCCGCCTCTCTCACTGATAATAAATTTCAAGGATGTCCCTTTAAATCCAAAAGATTCACGGATCTTATTTTCAATATAACGGGTATATGAAAAATGCATCAGCTCTTTATCATTCACAAAAATAACAAATGTCGGTGGTTTTACAGCAACCTGTGTCATATAGAAGATCTTTAAGCGCTTTCCTTTATCAGACGGGGGCTGCTGAAGCGCAACTGCCTCACTCAAAATCTCATTTAGCACACCAGTTGCCACACGCAAGTTCTGATTTTGTCTGACCATATCAATCATATCAAATAATTTAGGCAATCTCTGTCCAGTTTCTGCTGAGACAAATACATATTCTGCATACGGAATAAAAGAAAGGATCTCTTTTATTATAGATTGTCTTATCGTTCTTCTCAATAGCATCCCATTTATTCACCACAACGATAATTCCTTTTCCATTATCATGTGCAATTCCTGCAATCTTGGCATCCTGTTCTGTGACACCTTCTTTTGCATCGATCACCACTAGAACCACATCTGCTCTTTCCACAGCAGATACTGTACGGATGATACTATAGCGTTCTAGATCTTCTTTAATCTTATTTTGTCTTCTCAAACCTGCTGTATCAATGAAGACATATTCTGTTCCATTATGAACAATCTCTGTATCAACTGCATCTCTGGTCGTTCCTGCAATATTAGAGACGATTACACGGTTTGCTCCTGTCAGCTTATTTATGATGGAAGATTTTCCAACATTGGGTTTCCCGACAATGGCAATCCTTGGTCTGTCATCATCCTCATCTACAATCTGTTCTGTTGAAAAATGTTTTGTGATCTCATCCAGGAGATCTCCAATCCCAAGTCTTGATGCAGCAGATACCGGAATCGGATCACCAATCCCCAGATTATAGAATTCATACACATCATTTCCAAATTTAGCAATGCTGTCTACCTTATTGACTGCAAGCA
>CAJMNU010000233.1 GCA_905214855.1 uncultured bacterium
AGATCAAATTAGCAATCTGCTCCATAAGGTCTTCCATACTGTAATAATAAACAGTATGTTTCATATAGATGCTGTCTTTAAATGCAAGATAATAGCAAAATGCTCCCATAGACAGTGTACCACTGTATGTACTACTATCTCCCCATGAACTATTTCCACCACATGGTCTGGTAGCATAGACAGAATATTCCAACATTTTTTTCAAACGCTCTTTATAGTGTTTGGATACCTCAAAACCATATCTTTCAGATAGAAGTACTGGGAATGTAAACCAATAAATACAACTATTATGGTAAGATGCACAGCCTTCTATCTGCCCTCCGCCTTCTGTCACTTGTGCACAGATGCAGCGTTCTAGTTCGTGAAGTGCATGTTGTTTCCAAAGATCTGCATCTTTAAACTCTGGAAACATACAAGCAAGATATAACAGACCATCATTTTCCATTAAATAATGATTATGGTCTGCCTTTGGCCATAAAATAGGTGCTACCAGATACAGTACTCTGGCATGTTCATACAAACTGTTCAAGTAGACTTCCAGAAAATGTTCATCAAGCAGTCCGCTGTCCATAAGATGATGAATGATATATGGCCATGTACGGTACATTCGGATTCCTACTTCCAAAGAACGCCAGATTCCCTGATTACATTGACACCCATCAAAACGGTCAACAGCAAGTGTTCCATCTGGATTGTATAATGACTGACAAGGACATTCTTCGACCCATTGAAAAAATTCTTCCAGAACTTTCTTAGCAAAACGGATATCCTTTGTAAAAGAATATGCTTCTGCCATGGTTCTCCAATGCACCATACGATTCAGCTGATAGGTGTATTCATCATAATCATAGATATTTTCTTTCCATTTCACAGGATTTCCGATAAAATGCAGGTCTGGTGAACCAGGAAGAATAGTCAAGCCTTTGAGACAGTTTTCTGCTTTCTCCATATTGGTCTGATAGATTTTTGGAAATTCTTTATGGATGATCTCTCCTCTCTCTATAAAAGAGCAGTTTTGCTGAAATTGTTTTTCACGTTTTTTTAAATTTTCAAGCACATCTTTTACCGTGATTCCATCTTTTAGTATTGCGGTAATTTCCATTTTATTGCCATCCTTTTTTTCCTGAAAATTAATCTGTAAAAATCTGTACCCAGTGATATCTCCTGCCTGTCTGGGAATAATAAAATCCAATGGCACTCTTCTTAAACGTTTCTTTTAAAATATTTCCTCTATGCCCCTCAGAATCCATCCATCCTTTTACAGCTGCTTCTGCTGTCCTTGGTCCTTTATATATGTTTTCTCCGGCTGATCCATAGTATATTCCGTACTCAGGAAGCAATGAATACCAAGATGAACCATTTGGTCTCTTGTGTTCATATTTCTCAGAGATTTCTTTTGCACGGATATTACACACTTCCTGAAGATCAGAGTCAAATTCTAATGGCTCAACTCCATTTTTCTCTCTTTCCTCATTGATCAGATCAAAACATGCCATTGCCCAATCTTTATAGATGCCTTCTTCTGTCAGTTGAGTAAGCGTGTCTCTGGAATCTGTTTCCTGTGTCTGCTCTTGGATATTATTTGCAGTATCTGTATTCTTGTTCGTTTCATCAGAAGGATGGAACATTTCACTAGGAGTGGATGCTTTCCTTTGAACTTCTCCATTCACCGTCCATGCACCTGAGGTATTCACATCATATTGGTCTATTGTAGTTGCTGCATACATCCAGCCATTCTGGTCAAATCGGTAACTTTCAGACCACCCATCCTGATTTCCATCAATCCAATACCAACCGTTTGCCAGATAACTTCCATCGTCATTCTGATACCACCAATTTGATATTCCATTTTGATTCTCAGGTTTTTCTGTACTTTGTTTCCAAACTCCTCCAAAAACTGGAAGTGTCATTGTCATTGCTAATGTAATAGTAAGACCTACTAAAAATTGCTTTTTCATAACATTCACATAGGCATATAATCTACTGCCTTTCCCCTTCCCATTTTTCTATTTTTTCTGCCAATTCAAGTATTTTGGCATGGATTGTATGGATTATTTTCTTAAACTCAAGATCACTTTTCCCTGTAGGATCACTCAACCCCCAATCTTCCCTATATTTACATGGCAACGCAGGACAATGCACATTACATCCCATCGTAATAACAATATCTACTTGTGGTATTTCAGATAACAACTTGGAATATTGTATTTTTTCAATATCTATCTGATATATTTCTTTCATGAGACGGACTGCATCTTGGTTTATTTGTGGCTTTTTTTCTGTTCCTGCTGAATAGCTTTCAAAAACATCGGATGAAAGATGTTTCCCTAATGCTTCTGCAATTTGACTGCG
>CAJMNU010000234.1 GCA_905214855.1 uncultured bacterium
TACTTTGGCACTTTCTCTGCATGCCCCAAATGATGAGGTCAGAAAAACATTGATGCCGATTGCCAATGCATACCGTTTAAAGGATGTATTGGATGCATGTCGTTATTATTTTCATAAGACAGGAAGAAGAGTTACGTTTGAGTATAGTCTGGTTCAGGGAGTAAATGATAATCTTCAGGAAGCACAGGCATTGACAACTCTTCTAAAAGATATGCATGGGCATGTAAACCTGATCCCAGTCAACCCGATCAAAGAACGTGATTTTGTACAGTCGGATCGAAAGGCGATCCAGAGCTTCAAAAATTATCTTGAAAAAAACGGAATTAATGTTACTATAAGAAGGGAAATGGGCAGGGATATTGATGGCGCTTGCGGGCAGCTGAGAAAGAGGTATCTTGAAACAAAAAAAGGATAGAAAGGGTGAAATACATGATCCATACATGTGCAAAGACCGATATTGGCCAGAAGCGCCTGATGAATCAGGATTATATTTTCGCTTCAGAAGATCCGGTTGGGTGTTGTTCCAGCCTGTTTGTTGTGGCAGATGGGATGGGAGGAGAGAAAGCCGGTGATTATGCGTCACGCTTTACAGTGGAAACGCTGGTAGAGAGGATCGGTCATTCTTCAGGAACGAATCCAGTCACTGTTTTAGAAGAGGAAATCCGACAAGTCAACTATGAATTATATCAGAATGCGATGCAAAATATACATTTGGCAGGGACAGGGACAACTCTGGTTGCCGCTGTATTAGATGGCAGTTCTATGTATGTAGCGAATGTGGGGGATAGTCGGTTATATTTAGTACATGGTCAAAATATCACACAGATCACAAGGGATCATTCTTATGTGGAAGAGATGGTTTCCAGAGGAGCATTGGTGCGTGGGAGCAAAGCATATCTGGCAAAGAAAAATATTATTACCAGAGCAATTGGAGCAGAGAGCAGAGTGCAGGTCGATTTTTTTGAAGTAGAATTATTTCCAAAAGATATTATCCTTCTTTGTTCAGATGGTCTGACCAATATGCTGTCGGATGAGCAGATCCGAGATATTATTGTCTCAGAACAGACAATGGAAGAAAAGGCAGATCTTCTTATCCAGAAGGCGAATGAAAATGGAGGCAGTGACAATATTTCTGTGATATTGACAACACCTCGGATCTCAGAGGTGTCTGTATGTTATTAAGGACAGGAATGTTTTTGCAGGATCGATATGAGATCTTGGAAAAGATCGGTTCTGGAGGCATGTCAGATGTATATAAGGCAAGATGTCATAAATTAAACCGTCTGGTTGCAATTAAAGTATTAAAAGAAGAATTTAGTTCAGATGTCAATTTTGTGGCAAAATTCCGTATGGAAGCACAGGCTGCAGCAGGTCTGTCTCATCCTAATATTGTCAATATTTATGATGTCATTGATGAGGGAGAAATCCATGCGATCATCATGGAATTGATCGAAGGAGTTACTCTTAAAAATTACATCGAAAAAAAAGGACATTTAGAGGTAAGGGAATCCATAGGGATCGCTCTACAGGTATGTCAGGGAATTGCTGCGGCACATGAACAGCATATTATCCATAGGGATATCAAACCACAGAATATGATCATTTCTAAGGATGGCAAGGTGAAAGTGGCAGATTTTGGTATCGCCAGAGCGGTGTCTTCACAGACAATTGGATCTAATGTGATGGGATCTGTCCATTATTTTTCACCAGAACAGGCAAGAGGCGGTTATAGTGATGAGAGAAGTGATATTTATTCTCTAGGTATCACAATGTATGAGATGGTAACAGGTCGTCTTCCTTTTGAAGGAGACAGTACAGTTGCAATCGCATTGGCACACTTGGAAACTCCGATTACACCACCAAGTTTTTATGTGAAAGATATCCCACAAAGTCTGGAGAAGATTATTTTAAAGTGTACAGAAAAGAAAAAGAGCCAGCGTTATCCTAATATTGAAGAACTGATATCAGACCTTAGAAAGATTTTGATCAATCCAGATGAGGAATGGGAAGATCCCTTACCTTCAGATCCTGAACTTGGAAAAACAATTGCGATTGGGTATCAGGATAGAAAGACATTGAGTGAGTGGGGAAACGAGCAGAAGGAAGAATTGGGAAAAGATGTGATCCATCTTTCAGATTTGGAAAAACATTCGGAATCTTTGGGGCTTGATGTGATCACAGATCACAAAAATACAGATAAAGAAGAGATGCGGCATTACACATCAGATGGTTATGAAAGGGAGACATATCAAAAAGATCAGAAAATAAAAGGAAGTGCTGGGATTGACCGTTTGATGGTGGGATTGGGACTGG
>CAJMNU010000235.1 GCA_905214855.1 uncultured bacterium
ATTGAATCCTTTATTTATGGTGTGAACACGCCAAGCCGCTGGGGAACACAGGCTCCGTTTTCCAATATCACTCTGGACTGGACAGTACCAGATGACATGGCAGAGATGCCAGCGATCGTAGGCGGTCGGGAGATGGATTTTAAATACAAAGACTGTAAAAAAGAGATGGATATGGTAAACCGTGCGTTTATCGAGACGATGATCGAGGGAGATGCCAACGGAAGAGGATTCCAGTATCCGATCCCGACCTATTCCATCACAAAAGATTTTGATTGGTCTGATACAGAGAATAACCGTCTTTTATTTGAGATGACAGCGAAATATGGAACACCATATTTTTCTAATTATATCAACAGCGATATGCAGCCAAGTGATGTCAGAAGTATGTGTTGTAGGTTGAGATTGGATCTTAGGGAACTGAGAAAGAAGACAGGCGGTTTCTTTGGTTCTGGCGAGAGCACAGGTTCTATCGGGGTTGTCACGATCAATATGCCAAGGATCGCATATCTGTCTGTCAATGAGAAAGAATTTTATGAACGTCTGGATCACATGATGGATATTGCAGCCCGTTCTTTGAAGACAAAGAGAGAGGTTGTCACAAGGCTATTGGATGCAGGCTTATATCCTTATACCAAGAGATATCTGGGAGATTTTTCCAATCATTTTTCCACGATCGGTTTGATTGGCATGAATGAGGCAGGGCTGAATGCGCGCTGGCTGCGTAAGGATCTGACTCATAAGGAGACACAGCAGTTTACGGTGGATGTGCTGAATCATATGAGAGAGCGATTGGTAACATATCAGGAAGAGTATGGGGATCTCTATAATCTTGAGGCAACACCGGCAGAATCCACAACATATCGTCTGGCAAAACATGACAAGGAACGCTATCCGGATATCATCACAGCCTCTGAGGGAAATGGAGTACCATATTATACAAACAGTTCTCATCTGCCAGTTGGCTATACAGAAGATATTTTCGATGCACTGGATATTCAGGACGAGCTTCAAACTCTCTATACATCAGGAACTGTATTCCATGCATTTTTAGGTGAAAAGCTGCCAGACTGGAAAGCTGCCGCAAAGCTGGTACGCACGATTGCACAAAATTATAAATTGCCGTATTATACACTGTCACCGACATACTCTATCTGTAAGGAACACGGATACCTGAACGGAGAACATTTTACATGTCCAAAGTGCAAAAAACCAGCGGAGGTATACAGTCGTATCACAGGATATTACAGACCGGTACAGAACTGGAATGAAGGAAAGCTGGAAGAGTATAAGAACAGAAAGACATATGATGTGATGCACAGCCATGGAAAAGGCAGCATCATGGTGAATATGGAACATGAAGACTGTAAAGAGACAAAGGAGATGTCACAGGAAGTTTCACAGAATAGTCCAAAGTTTGCGGCTCAGGAGAAAAAGCAGGATTCCTCAAATGTCGTGATATCGAAATCGGGTATGTTAAAAGAGAGTGGGATCTACCTGTTTACAACAAAAACCTGTCCAAATTGCAGCAAAGCAAAAGAGTTTTTAAAAAATGTAGAATATCAGGTTGTGGATGCGGAAGAGAATATGGAACTGAGCAATCAGCTTGGCATTATGCAGGCACCCACTCTGGTACAGATTAAAAATGGGGAGATCGTAAAGTTTGTGAACGCTTCCAATATCCGTAAATTTGCGGAGCAGAATCAAAGATAAGGATCTGTGTCTTTCGCAGTGCGGGATGCTGGCAGCGTTGAGAAAGCCCCCTGAACAATAAGAAAAGGATGTGAAGAAACATGAGAAAATACAGAAAAGCATTGGGAATCGGCATGTTGAGCCTTATGGTGTTGGGGGCAGCAGCCTGTGGGAAAAAAGCAGATACCACGACAGAAGCGACAGAGAAAGTGACAATGGCATCAGAATCTACAGAAAAGACGACTGAGGCAGAGAAAGAGACCAAAGAGACATTGGAGATTCAGGGGTCTGAGGAAGAATCCCAAAAAGAAAGTTCTGCAGAGAAAGAGACGGAGAAAAAAGTCAGTGATCTGCAGATTTTAGCAGATCAGGTAAAAAAAGCAGTGGCAGATCAGGATCTGGAGGCAATGGCAGATCTGGTGGCATATCCGATCGGAATTGTAAGTCCTGATGGAGAAGGAATTGAGATCGCAAATAAGGACGAATTTTTAAAACTCAAACCAGAAGATATCTTTACAGACCGTTTGAGAAATGTGATCCGTGATATCGATACCTCCAAGATGGAGACGGACAAGGATGATCTTGCCACAATGGGAGAGGGAACGATTCA
>CAJMNU010000236.1 GCA_905214855.1 uncultured bacterium
GATGGTCCTGGAGGATATGGAACGATTTTACAGTATACAGATCCAAAGGGAATCCTGCATGAGAGAGAGATGTCATGCGGTTATAAGAAAACAACAAATAACAGAATGGAATTGATGGCAGCGATTGTGGGGCTGGAGGCTCTGAACCGACCATGTGAAGTGGAGCTGTATTCAGATTCTAAGTATTTAGTGGATGCGTTTAACCAGCATTGGATCGATGGATGGTTAAAAAAGGGATGGAAACGTGGAAAGAATGAACCGGTAAAGAATGTGGATCTTTGGAAACGTCTTTTGGAGGCAAAATCTTTGCATCAGGTTACTTTTATCTGGGTAAAAGGACACGATGGGCATCCGCAGAATGAGAGGTGTGACCGTCTTGCCACTGCGGCAGCAGATGGAGATGGTAAGATAGAGGACGAAGGCATCTCTCAGGGATAACAGGTAAAAAAGTTTACACAAATCTTACAATATATTACCATTTTCAATTCCCTATTTCATTTCTTCTGGGATTGTGATATGTATAATATGATACTAGAGTCAGGACAGGTATCATAGTTTTAACCTGACAAACAGAAAAACAGAAGGAATGGGGGATGAGATCCCATGAAGAAATACAGACAGATTTGGATCATTATTTTGTGCATTGTATTGACCGGTTCTGCTTTTACTGTGTCACTTAGACGGGCATTGTCAGAACAGGAACGGAATCCGCTGCAGACAGCACAGGTACTGGAGCTGGAAACGAAAAGTGAAAAGGACAAGCAGAACATGCAAAATCCCGCTCTGGAAAATAACAGACAGACTGGCAAAGTAACAGCACCAGGCAGCCAGTATGTGAAAGAAAAATCTTTAGAGGATGCGGTACAGGGAACAGATGAGTTTGCCCAGAAAGAAATTGAAACAGCAGCAGAGCTGCAGGCAGGAACAGCCATGTTTTCTTATGAGCTACAGGAAGAGGACATATCAAAGGATCAGATGCCAGGAAGTGGTAATCAGGATGTTTTGGAAGTTCCTGCACCAAACAGTGCCAAAAAAGGTAGGGAAATTGCAGAGGATGGGGCTGTATTGGAAGATGTGCAGACTGAGGCAGTCAAAGAGACAGAAATGGCATCTGTGATCTCTCCTTTGACAGGAAGTATTACCTCTGATAAAACAGAAGAAAAGAATGTGTCTTATCAGGAGGAACGTTCACGGTTGGCAGCAAGGATTTCAGATTTGGAGATACAGATCGCTTCCAGATGGAAAGAGGATACAGATGAGACAATGACATCCAAGATGAATGCTGCAGAGTATGAGTACGAAACTTGGAAAAAAGAAATGATCCAGATCATGGATCTCTTAAAATCTGTTTTAGATGAAGATATGAAAAATAGTCTGGCAGAAGAACAGATAAAATGGAAAAAAGAGAGTGACGCAAAAGCAGTCACAGAATCAAAACGCTATGAGGGAAGTTCCAGAGAAGTTTTAGAGTACACGAAAACAAGTTCCATGTTAACAAAAAAACGGGTGCTGCAGCTGATCAACACCTATCTGGAAGTTCTTTTGGAACAGGAAAAGGATAACTAGGAAGTGGCGGCTAAACGTAAAGTTTAAGTATGCCGCTTCCTTTTTCTGTTTTTATCTTGATAAATAAAAACGCATATGATACTATTAGAAGAATGAGAATCAAAGGAGGAAGAGATTCATGTCTACCAATGTATATGACATTCTGCTGGAACGTGGGTTTATTGAACAGACCACACATGAGGCAGAGATCCGAGAATTATTAGGAAAAGAAAAAGTGACTTTTTATATAGGATTTGATGCGACTGCGGATAGTTTGACAGCAGGACATTTCCTTACTATTATGGCGATGATGCACATGCAGAGAGCTGGTCATCGTCCGATCGCACTTTTAGGCGGTGGGACTACCATGATTGGAGATCCATCAGGCAAGTCTGATATGCGTAAATTGATGACAAGAGAAACAATCAATCATAATGCACAGAGGTTTTATGAGCAGTTATCCCGTTTTATCACATTTGATAATGATCAGGCGATCATTGCAAACAATGCAGACTGGCTGCTGGATTTAAATTATGTAGAGTTTTTAAGAGAAGTGGGAGTTCATTTTTCTGTAAACAAAATGCTGACAGCAGAATGTTACAAACAGAGAATGGAAAAAGGACTGACATTTTTTGAATTTAACTATATGTTGATGCAGTCCTATGATTTCCTGGTGCTGAACCGTAAGTATGGATGCTGTTTGGAAATGGGCGGAAACGACCAGTGGTCTAATATCTTAGGTGG
>CAJMNU010000237.1 GCA_905214855.1 uncultured bacterium
TCTCACGGTGGGGTAGGAGTCTGCTATAGAAAATACATTACTGAGGCGGGAAACAATAGCCTGATACCAAGCACGGGCAGTGATTCCATCAAAATGACACCAGAGACATTCTGCACCATGAATCGTATGATAGGCATGAAGGCGGTAGCAATCCAGAAGGACAAATTGATTTGTATAAATGGGGATGGTTTCTCCTTCCAGTTCTAAAACCATAGAACCTTTTTGAAGGTACATGAGGAGAAAACTATCATAAGATTCCCGGCGCAGATGATAGCCAGGTTTATATATAAAGTGTCCGCATTGAAGGGAATAAAAGAACATATTTTGAGCAGATTTACTTGGAGAATAGACAAAATATTCTGATTCTGAATCAACTAGATTTTCGCAAGATTTCAAAATAAGCACCTCCTGTTTATAGAATGGCATAGATTGTTCATATGATGATAGCATACAAAAATAAAATTTTTTGGTCAATAGAAAAAAGACTGTATTTTTTAAAAGAGCAAAAAATATAAATAAAAGAGCAAACATGCATAATGAAGTTTTGATATATAAGTTGTACAATAAGGATAGGAACTAAGAAAAATGGCAATGTTTAAACATGAAAAAATGATAGTTCAGAGTAGATTAGAAATGCGATAGTCCAAAGCAGACAGGAGGAAAGTTAATGGAAACAAAAGTTTGGGTGGAAAAAACATGGATTCCTACATATGAGATTGGAGAGGCAGAAAAAAATCCTATTTTTTTGGATAAACGTGTCTATCAGGGGAGCAGTGGAAAAGTATATCCGTATCCAACAGTAGAAACGATTGGGACAGAAAAAAAGAAAAAAGAGTATATAACAGTGTATCTGGAAAATGAATATTTGAAGGTAATGGTACTTCCTGAATTGGGGGGAAGGATACAGAGAGCATATGATAAGACGAATCAATATGATTTTGTCTATTATAATCATGTGATCAAACCAGCATTAGTTGGGCTTACGGGACCATGGATTTCCGGAGGAATCGAATTTAACTGGCCACAGCATCACAGACCAACTACCTTTTTACCAGTGGATTATAAGATTGAGGAACATGAAGATGGAAGTGTATCTGTTCTTTGCCATGATGTGGATCAGATGTATGGAACAAAGGGAATTACGAAGATCACTTTATATCCCGAAAAGGCATATATTGAGATCACAGGGCAACTCTACAATAGAACAGCGTTGCCACAGACTTTTTTGTGGTGGGCAAATCCAGCAGTTCCAGTGAATGAAAATACACAGTCTATTTTTCCTCCGGATGTCCATGCAGTTATGGATCATGGAAAAAGAGATGTCTCCAGATTCCCGATTGCAACAGGAGTTTATTACAAACACGATTATAGTGAAGGAGTCGATATTTCCAGATATAAAAACATTCCAGTACCAACCTCCTATATGGCTGAAAAATCTAAATATGATTTTGTGGGTGGATATGATTATGGGAAAAAAGCTGGAATCTTACATGTGGCAGATCACCATATATCACCAGGAAAGAAACAGTGGACATGGGGATGTGGTGATTTTGGACAGGCGTGGGACAGAAATCTGACAGATGAAGATGGACCTTATATTGAACTGATGACGGGGGTATATACAGATAATCAACCAGACTTTACTTGGTTGAAACCATTTGAAGAAAAAACATTTACACAGTATTTTATGCCATATAAAGAGATCGGAAATGTGAAAAATGCGACAGTAGATGCGGCAGTTCATGTCTCCTGTGAAAATGGAAGTGCAAGTATTGCAGTATATGCAACAAGTATCCATGAGCGGGCAAGGATTGTGTTAAAAGCAAAAGATACGATCCTTCTGGATGACATGGTTCGGCTTTCTCCAGTAGATATTTATAGAAAGACCGTGCCAATGGAACAGTGGAAAGAAGAGGATCTTGACTTGGCAGTATATGGGGAGGAAGGTTGTATGGTTGAATATCATCCAGAACCAACGGAAATCCCAGAGATTCCAGAAGCTGCAAAAGCTGCAAAAGATCCAAAAGAGATATTGACCAATGAAGAACTGTATCTGACAGGGCAGCATTTAGAACAATATCGACATGCAACATACTTACCAGATCCATACTATTTGGAAGGTTTGAAACGGGATCCGGAAGATATCCGTATCAACCATGCATATGGATTGCTTCTACTTAGAAGAGGAAATTTTGAGGAAGCAGAGGGATATTTCAGGAGAGCGTTGAAACGTCTGACAGAAAGAAATCCAAATCCTTATGACAGTGAACCTTATTATTCTT
>CAJMNU010000238.1 GCA_905214855.1 uncultured bacterium
ATGAGATCACACCAGGTAACTTTACATTCCGTACAAGAGAGTTTGAGCAGATGGAGCTGGAATTTTTCTGTGAACCAGGAACAGATTTGGAGTGGTTTGCATATTGGAAGAGTTTTTGTATCAATTGGCTCCAATCTTTAGGTATTAAACCAGAAGAGATGCGTGCCCGTGACCATGCACAGGAAGAACTTTGTTTCTACTCCAAAGCAACAACAGATATCGAGTTCCTGTTCCCATTTGGATGGGGTGAACTTTGGGGTATCGCAGACCGTACAGACTATGATCTGACACAGCATCAGAATGTTTCCGGACAGGATATGGCATATTTTGATGATGAGAAGAAAGAGAAGTATATTCCATATGTAATTGAGCCGTCTTTGGGTGCAGACCGTGTGACACTGGCATTTTTGTGTGCTGCATATGATGAGGAAGAAATCGGTGAGGGAGATGTCCGTACTGTATTGCATTTCCATCCGGCAATCGCTCCAGTGAAGATCGGTGTTCTGCCACTTTCCAAGAAATTGAATGAAGGCGCTGAGAAAGTGTATATGGAACTTTGCAAATACTATAACTGTGAGTTTGATGACAGAGGAAATATCGGTAAGCGTTACAGAAGACAGGATGAGATTGGTACTCCGTTCTGTGTAACATATGATTTTGATTCTGAGACAGATGGCGCAGTAACAGTGCGTGATCGTGATACAATGGAACAGGTTCGTGTGCCGATCACTGAATTGAAAGCATATTTTGAAGATAAATTCAGATTCTAAGATGAATACAGAGGATGAATATAGATCCTGATAGGAATTGTATGGATATAAGAGAAATGGGTGTGTCTGTTTGCAGGCATACCCATTTTTTAATTCAGATAAAGCAAAATTTTCCATAGGAATAACAGTTTTCTTAATATTTATGAAAAGTCTGTGAAAGCCATTGTACTGAAATAGGAAAGCCGTTATAATAAGAAACGCAAATTCCTAGAAAGAGAACTCTGAAATGAGAATAGGAAAAAGCAGTGTAGGAAAGATTTGACAAGACCAGCTGGACAGAGAAAGAGAGGATGATTTGATGAGAAAATATAAAAAAACAGCAATCTTAGCGGCAGTTATGGTTATGGGTATGGCAGCTATAAGTGGCTGTGGTGGTTCAAAAGAGAAAACAGAGAGCAGTGAAGTGACAGAAACCAGTAAAGAGCAGGAGACAACTACAATAGCTCCAGATCTTACAGAAAAAGAGACTGAGGCAGTGGTTCGTGGAACTATGTTGATCGGTAAAAATGAGCGCTATCAGATGCCACTTCCAAATGATGACTGGAAGATTGAGACACAGTCTGAAGAAAGCGTAAAATTGGTGTCTGGAAAGAATAACATTACAGTGCAGTATCTGACTGGAAATGCAGCAGATGAAGTGGATATTTTTTATAATGTAGGAGAGTACGAAGCGTATCGTCAAGAGACAGAGGAACTTCACAATTACAAATTGATCTACTATAAAAATTGTGCCATTGGTGGAGAAATGGATGGATATGTGGCATCTGTAGAAGATGAGGATGGAAACAACGCCAAAGTAAGCGCAGCATTTGGTTTTCCGAATACATCAGGATCTTATGTAATGTATACCATAAATGCTGACCTTTCGAACTTACAGGATGATACATTGATGAGCGTGTCAAATACTATTTCTAAGTTTACTGCACTCCGCTCAACAAGTACAGTAAAAGATCCAGAAGAAGCAGCAGAGAGTGCAGAAACAGTTGAGAAGATGGAACTTCCAAATCAGTATGCAGATACACAAGGACGATTTGAGATCGCACTTCCAGAAGGAGAATGGCTTGCCGATGAGAGTGTAGAGGGAACGGTAATTTTGGAGAATAATGGTCAAAAGATTACAATTTCTATTGCACAAGAAGGAGCGGATGTTCTTATACCAACTTCTTATGAAGAATTTTATAATAATCTGATCCCAGAATCAGAGAGTGGGGCAGATGAATTAGAAGTCCTGAATTTTTGTGTGGATGAGTCAGAGAAGAGCTGCATCTATGAATATGAGTATTTTGATGAATATGCTACTTCTGTAAAGGGAGTAAAAGAGATACGAAAGAATGAAAATGGAATCGTGTATACTGTGCGTGCAGAATATACAAAGGATGTAGATCCAGCTATGGCAGAACAGGAATTTTATGCAGTAGATACATTTACTATTTTGCAGTAATAAGAAATAGAAAAGAGAAGATAAGATAAAGTCAAATATAATAAGATAAGA
>CAJMNU010000239.1 GCA_905214855.1 uncultured bacterium
TAAAGAGGGCTGGAAAGCGTTTGCCTTAAAATTAGTGGAGTTGTCTTTAAAATCAAAGGAAAACGTAATCAATTGGCGATTTTGTTTTTTGAGCTCTCTGGAGCAGAGAGAAGAAATGAGACTGGAATCAATTCCTCCAGAGAGAAAGGAACAGACAGGGACATCTGCTTGCAGCTGGTTGTGTACAGCGTCTTCTAATAGAAAAAGAACATGGTCTTTTGTTTGCTGAAAGGAATCTGTGTGGGGATGTGAAGTGAGAGTCCAGTAGGAAATTTGTGAGAGATCCCGTTTTGTTTTTATGATAAAATGGGATGGGAGGACTTCATGGATATTTTTGTATACACCACACCCTGGAGTTTTAGCAGGTCCTACAGAAAAAATTTCGTTTAAGCCGTCTTTATCTACCTGCGCATGAACATCAGGAAAACAAAAAAGTCCTTTGAGTTCAGATGCAAAGACAAGGGTATCGTTTATGATGGTATAAAATAATGGTTTTACGCCCATTCTGTCCCGTATGAGAGTGAGAGATTGTTCTTTTTCTTGATACCACGCAATAGCAAAGACCCCATTTACCTGTTGTAAAAAGTCAGTTCCATATTCCAAAAGTCCAGTTAAAAGAAGATCCGCATCACTTTCAGAACCAGTAAAACAATGATTTTGTGAAAGGTATTGGACTAATGCGTTTCTATTATAAATTTCTCCGTCTAGGACAAGAGCAGAGGTAAAATTACCTCGCTGATGGTATACTGGTTGTTGCCCTGCCTGTTTTTTTGATAAAATCAGACCAGAATAAGCAAGACCAATAGAAGAACTAAGAAAACTTCCGTCATCATCAGGACCACGGTGGGAGAGTGTCCGATTCATTTTTTGTAAGAGAGTCAAAGAATGTTCTTCTTGTTCCATAAAATTTCTTTGAGGGTTAAAAAATCCAGAAATTGCAGACATATGAGATATTCCTTTCTATATAGGATAAATTTGATAGAACTTCATGGTTGAAAAGCAGAATAAAATGGTGTGATCTAAGGCTATGCCTAGGAACACATGAAGCAGGCAAGGAAAAAGATAGTTATAAAGCCAAGCAATACAGGGAGCAGATTTTTGCGGGCAAGTTCTAAAGGATCTACATTGCAGATGGCAGCGACAGGAATCAGTCCCCAGGGAACGATAGTTCCGCCGCCGACAAAAATAGCAGAAATCTGTCCAAGGGCAGCTAAGAGAGGGACAGAGACACCGACAGCCGTGCCAAATGTCTGGGCAAGAGAACCTGTGAGAGGAAGACCAGAAAATCCGGAGCCATCAAGTCCTGTAAGACCACCGACAAGCATCTGGATCAGTACTGCCATATAGGGAGACAGAGGAAGATTTTGTGCTAACCAGAGTGCCCAGTCGTTTAAGATACCATGTGAGATTCCCTCTCCCATAATAGAAGAGATCCCTTCTCCTCCAAGAAAGAAAAAAGCGCCAATGACCATAACAGGAGCAAAGATCCGGATAGAAAATAAAAAGCCTTCTGTCACATGTTCTGTAATTTCAGAGAGAGCTGTTTTCGGATTTTTTAATACCGCACCAATGCAAACTAGAAGAAGGGCAGTTCCTGATACTAAACTTGTTGCTTCTCCTCCGCTTAGATGAAGAAACAGCATAAAAAGAATGTCAAGAAGGAATGCCATAGGTGTGAGGATTGCTAATAACAGCGCTGTTGTTTTGACAGGTTTAGAAGAAGGACAGTGCGTAGGACAGGATTGCTCAGAGTTTTGTTCATTAGAATGGATCAACGGGTGAGAGGGGGATTTGATGACCCGTCTATTTAAGAAAAAAGCAAAAAAAATGGTGACAAGTCCCATAAGCAAGAACAAAGGACGACCTTTAGATAGAATATCATGGGTAGAAATTCCTGCTGCACCTGCAGAAATTTTAGGAGCACCCTGAATAATACAGTCATAGCTCAATGCAAAACCATGCCCGCACAGGTTGATCGCCATAGCTGCCATCATGGGATCTAATCCGACTTTTTGAGCAAATGGCAGTGCGATCGCTCCGACAAGAGCTACAGAAGGGGATGGCCAGAGAAAAAGAGAAAAAAGGAACATGACCAGACAGAGCGTCCACCAAGTCATAGAGGGAGTTCTCATGATTTTTGATAATGGCATCATGAGAACATGGTCACTGCCCAGTGATTTTAGACAGCGGGAGAG
>CAJMNU010000240.1 GCA_905214855.1 uncultured bacterium
CGTCTGTAATGGGCGGTTCTATGGGTGAGATGCATGCCAAGAAAATCGAGAATTTGTATCATCTTGCTATGAAGGTAGGTCAGCCAGTCATTGGTTTAGTAGACTGCGCTGGTTTAAGACTGCAGGAAGCAACAGATGCATTGGATGGTTTTGGTCGTCTGTACAGTGTACAGGCTCTGGCTTCTGGAGTGATTCCACAGATTACCGCAGTATTTGGAACTTGCGGAGGCGGTATGGCAGTGTCATCTGCTATGGCAGACTTTACTTTTATGGAGGAGAAGAAAGCAAAGGTATTTGTAAATTCTCCAAATGCGCTTGAGGGCAATTATACAGAAAAATGTGATACTTCCTCAGCAGCATTCCAGAGTGAGGAATCCGGTCTGGTTGATTTTACAGGAGATGAAGCATCCGTTTTGGAACAGATCCGTACGTTGGTATCCATTCTGCCGGCTAACAATGAAGATGATATGTCCTATGACGAATGCAATGATGATCTGAATCGTGCATGTGAAGGAATGGAAAATTGTACAGGTGATGCTGTTTTAGCATTGTCCCTGATCTCTGATGAAGGATTTTTCATGGAGGTAAAGAAGAATTTTGAACCTTCCATGGTAACTGGATTTATCCGCCTGAACGGCTGTACAGTTGGATGTGTTGCAAACCGTACAGAAGTATACAATGAGAAGGGCGAAAAGACAGCTTCCTATGATGCAGTATTGTCTGCAAAAGGATGCGATAAAGCAGCAGAGTTTGTAAATTTCTGTGATGCATTTAACATTCCGGTTCTGACATTGGTTCATGTAGAGGGATATAAAGCATGCAAATGCAGTGAAAAGAAGATTGCAAAGGCAGCAGCAAGACTGACATATGCGTTTGCAAATGCAACTGTACCGAAGGTAACTGTGATCACAGGACCTGCTTATGGAAGCGCTTATCTGACCATGGCAAGCAAATCCATCGGTGCTGACATTGTGTATGCATGGCCAGAGGCTTCTATTGGTATGATGAATGCAAAAGAAGCTGCCAAGATCATGTATGAGAAAGAGATTGTAGCTGCATCTGACAGTGTGGCACTGATCGAGGAGAAAGCAGCAGAGTATGCCAAACTTCAGCAGAGTGCAATGGCAGCGGCAAAGAGAGGATATGTGGATGATATCATTGAGCCGGTTGAGACAAGACAGCGTCTGGCAGCTGCATTTGATATGTTATTCACAAAGAGAGAGGATCGTCCGGTAAAGAAGCACGGCACGATCTAAGGACGAGGTGGCATGACTATGAAGCATATGAAAAAAGTTTTGTTGGTACTGTGCATGGTGGCTTGTCTCCTTGGTATGACAGCTTGTACAGGTCAGACAAAGGATAACAGCGTGGATGTGACTCTGGCCGCTAATCTGGAGCAGGTCGGTACACAGTTCCTGGAACTGTTCAATAACCTTTCTGAGACCGACATCCTTTCTTATAAGGAGCAGTCAGAGCAACAGAAAGACACAGTTATGTATTCTGCTCTGGAATCATGGGAGGGAGTACAGGAAGATCTGGGATCTTTTGTGGCGATCGACACCATTGATGTCTCAAAGACAGATGATGGATATATGATCGATGTCAACGCAAGTTACGAGAAACGTAAAATGACATTCAGCATGGGAGTGGATGAGAATGTAGCACAGTACATTTCCATGAGCTTTAATCCTGAGTATTCAACAGGCGAGAGACTTAGCAAAGCTGGTCTTAATACTTTGATGGGTATGGGAACTGTATTTGCGGTATTGATCCTGATCAGCCTTTTGATCTATTGCTTTAACTTTATCCATAAGTGGGAGGAAGGACAGAAAGCAAAGGCACAGGCAAATGTGCCAGCTCCGACACCGGTAGAGGCAGCTCCTGTGGAGGAAGAAGAGGAAGAAGATCTGACAGACGATCTGGAGCTGGTAGCTGTTATCACAGCAGCTATCGCAGCGGCGTCTGAGGATGACTCAAATACAGTATCAAATGGTCTGGTAGTGCGTTCTATCAAACGTGTACCAACATCAAAATGGAAAAGAGCATAAATTTTAGGAGGATGAAATCATGAAGACATATACAATTACCGTGAATGGCAATGTTTATGAAGTTACCGTAGAAGAGCTGGACAAAGCTACTGAAGATTTAAAAACAGACATCCTGAACTTCAAATACAATTC
>CAJMNU010000241.1 GCA_905214855.1 uncultured bacterium
TGCATCTTGCCACAGCATTCCGTGTAATATCCTGATCTGGAAAGTTCTCCTGCCATTGTATGGGGATAATCCCATCTGACATTATCCTGATATCCAACACGTCCGTGATGTTCCTGTGACATGCCAGTATGCAGTGCTGCCCTTGCCGGTATACAGCTTGGACATGCAGAATATGCATGGTCAAATAAAACCCCCTTGGCTGCCAGTGTATCCAAATATGGTGTTTTAACATCGGGATGACCGGCTGCGCCAAGACAGTCTCCACGCATTTGATCTGTCATAAGTAAGATGATGTTGGGTTGTTTCATGATTTTTTGAAATCTCCTCTCTATATTACTTTGTGATGTCAGCATCAAAAGGTGATTGGCATCTTTGTATGATCCTAGTGGTATCATTATTTTAGATTGTACTTTGATGTTCTGTATCCAAAACCGTATGGGCAGATGTATCCATATCTGACTTTGGTGGTATATTTGCGGAGTTTGGATTGTGCTGTTTCCGATATTCAATAGGGGAGAGTCCATGCTCTTTTTTAAATACCTGTGAAAAATAGGATTGAGAAGAAAATCCTACAGAAGATGCAATCTGTGCAATGGAATGATTGGTGGATGATAACAATTCCTGACTTGCCTTTAGGCGGCGTTGCATTAAATAATTCATGGGGGAGATGCCTGTATATTTGGTAAAGGCATGTGCCATATAATATTTATTCATGTGGGTCATTTCAGCAAGAGAATCCAGATTGATCGGATCTGAAAAATTAGAATCCAGATAGCGTTTGATCACACTACATTCTTTGGTCATTTTAGCATTGCTGACAGAGGTGGGGATGATCTGTTGGTTACGCATGATCAAAATAAGAAGAATCTCTAAAATATTTTGACATATCTGCTGGTATTCCATCTGTTCATTCTGTGCTTCACCGAGAAGAAAGCGGAGAAGTGTCAGAAATTCAAGATTTTTTGCGTAATTATAGATAATGTGATTATTTGGATTTTCAGGATTTAAAAATTCAATTCCCTCAATGCCAAGTGCGATGTACTCAAGCGGGTCATCTTCTAAAGATTCTTCCGTATGTTCTGTGTTTGGAGGAATCATAAAAAGATCATGACATGCAAGTGGGTAGCGTTCTTCGTCCACAAGAAAACTTCCTCTTCCTCCAGTCACATAGATTAATTCAGAAAAGTGATGTGTATGCGGAATACAGTGCCAATCCCCTTCATATTTGGAGGCAGAGATATATAAAAGTCTGGCATTCAGGCGATGGAGTTGCTGTGTGATGTTATAACGGTTGCTGCTTATAAAAACACCCCCTTTTCAAAGAATAATTTAGAACTTTTGTCTAATAAAGTTGAAAAGTAGTTTGAAATTATAGATAAATTATATATGAAATAGACACAATTGTAAATAAAAAAGGATAAAACGACTAAAAAAGCAAGATATATAAAAAACATAACAAGAAATTTATAGATATTTAAAAACTAGAAAATTATAATAGAATCATCAAGAAGAACACGAGACAGGTTATTTTTGTATGGGAGGAACATTTTATGAAATTAAGAAAAGTGATGGCACTGACTTGTGCAGTAACGATGGCAGCTGGTTCTCTTGCCGGATGTGGCGGCAACAATAAGGAAACTACAGCAGCAACCACAGCAGCTTCCACAACTGAGGCAAAGACAGAAGCGCCTGCAGGCAGCACAGAAGAAAAAGAGACAGAGGCGGCAAAAGAACCGGAGTTATTCGGAACTTTAAAGGTAGCAGCATTTGATGGCGGATATGGACCAGAGATGTGGACGGAAGTAACAGATAAGTTTATGGAAAAATATCCAGATGTTGAGATTGAACTGACATGTGAAAAGAATCTGGAAGAAGTGATCAGCCCTCTGATGAAGGCTGGGGATTATCCGGATATCATTTATCTTGCAAAAGACCGTGAGCTGGCACTTCCAGAGACTTTGGAGAAGGACAATGCGATTTTGGAGATCACAGATGTTCTGGATATGAAAGTGCCGGGAGAGGATAAGACAGTAAAAGAAAAACTGATCCCTGGATTTACAGACACTCTGGTGACAAATCCATATAATGATGGAAAAACATATTATGCACCAATGTTTTACAGCCCATGCGGACTTTGGTACAATGCAAACCTGTTTGAGACA
>CAJMNU010000242.1 GCA_905214855.1 uncultured bacterium
CTCGATATGCTGCATGCCATAAAACCGTATGCAACCCCTTATGAACAAGATTTCATTGATGTAATCTGCAATTTTATGCAAGGATTCCGCCTTTACAACAGCTATCAGGCATCTGGAGCATATGAATCCTCAGGACAATCTTCGTCTTTTTTAGCAAATCCACAGGGCGCTATCGGATATATTGAACAGCTAAAAAAAATCATGCCAAAAGAGCAGACAGAAAAATGGAATCAGATTGAAATGCTCTTTACTTTAATGCAGCAGCTTTCCCATTCCTCTTCTGAATCCACTCGTGTTTCATGATCATAACACAGTAAAAGGAGAATATTTATGAATCAAAATTGGAGAAAAGATCCTCGTCTGAACAACATATCACCCCAAAAGCTGGAATTTTTGGAACTATTCAGCAAAAATGTATCACAAACCTCATCCTCTGAACTCCTCTCACTTCTTCTCAAAACCTCCCAACAAAGTACAGCGATGGGATTTACAGAGGAAGAAACCGACCTCCTCATCTCTATCCTGACAGAACATGCATCCCCAAAAGAACGCCAACAACTGCAGTTTCTGCGTCAGTTCTCGGCAAATCTCCAAACACACTCCTCTTCCCATACATAACTATCACACTTATATCAGATCTATCAAAAAAACAGACCCTAAAGGCTGCATTTATACCGCAGCCCCCGGATCTGTATGTTTCTTTCAGATCTTTCGATCAAAAACAGACTTATATGTTAACTCATAACAATATTAATGATCTTTTTCGGAACATAGATCTCTTTACGGATCGTTCCAGTTAATTTATCTTTTACAGCCTCTTTTCCTAAAGCAAGCGCATCTTCTTTGTTACAGTCTGCTGCCAGACAAATCACTGCTCTTGTCTTTCCATTGATCTGTACTGCAACCTCTACTTCATCATCCTTCATTGCCTCTGGATCGCACTGTGGCCAGCTCTGATGGAATACACTGTCTGTTCCTCCAAGTTCTTCCCAGAGTTCTTCCCCGATATGAGGTGCAAATGGGGCTAAAAGAATGGTAAATGTTCTCAAGGTTTCAAGATCAACACCGCCCTCTTTCTTTGCCAGATCGATCAGTTTGTTATTGTACTCCATAAATCCAGATATTACAGTGTTCAGGTTAAACTGTTCAAATCTCTGCTCAATATCAAACACTAACTTGTGGCGCAGTTTTACCATCTCTTTTGTCTCTGCCACAGCTTTTTCCTTGCTGTCCATTACAAGATTCCAGAAACGGTTCAGGAAGCGGGAAACACCTTCAATTCCACGGTCATCCCACTCTGCATCTAACTCCGGCGGTCCCACAAACAACTCATACAGACGCAGGGCATCACATCCATAGTCTCTTACCAGATCATCCGGAGATACCACATTTCCTTTGGATTTGCTCATCTTGATACCATTTTTTCCTGTGATCATACCCTGATTGAACAGTTTCTTAAATGGCTCATCAAAATCAATCACACCAATATCACAAAGGAACTTTGTATAGAAACGACTGTACAGAAGATGAAGTACTGCATGTTCTACACCACCAATATACATATCTACAGGAAGATACTTGTCTGCTTTCTCTCTGGAAACCAGCTCTTTATCATTATGGCTGTCTACATAACGCAGGAAATACCAGGAAGATCCTGCCCACTGAGGCATAGTATTTGTCTCACGTTTTGCCGCTGCCCCACAAACTGGACATGTAGTATTGACCCACTCTTCAATCCCAGCCAAAGGAGACTCTCCTGTACCGGTCGGCTGATAGCTTTCCACATCTGGAAGCATCAAAGGGAGCTGATCTTCTGGTACTGGCACACAGCCACATTTTGGACAATGGATGATCGGGATTGGCTCTCCCCAATAACGCTGACGAGAGAATACCCAGTCACGCAGCTTATAGTTGACAGTTTTTCGTCCAATCCCCATCTTTTCGATCAAAATTGGTGCTTCTTTCTTTAATACAGCGGATTCCATTCCATTCCACTCTCCGGAATTGATCATAGTACCGGATGCCTCTGTATACGCCTCTGTCATATTTTCGATTTCTTTTCCATCTTTTGCGATAACCTGAATGATCGGAATATTAAACTTCGTTGCAAATGCAAAGTCACGATCATCA
>CAJMNU010000243.1 GCA_905214855.1 uncultured bacterium
GGGATCGTCATCATATTTCTTCGAAGTTTTTCTTCCACTTCTTTTTCTCTTGCAGACAGCTCTTCGATACGAGCGCCGGAAGCTGCGATCTCTTTTTTCACTTCTTCCGCTTCTTCTCTTTTTCCCTGAGCCATCAGCGCACCAATCTGTTTGGAAATTTTATTTTTATTAGCACGAAGCCCTTCTACTTCCTGTTTAATATTCCTGTTTTCCTGATCCAGTGCAATCACCTCATCTACCAAAGGCAGCTTCTGATCCTGAAATTTCTTTTTGATATTTTCTTTAACCACTTCTGGATTTTCTCTGACAAATTTTATATCTAACATAATTTCCTCCCTTGTTCTAAGAGCATGTTTACGATTAAATTATTTTATACTAGTATTGCCTTTTTTTCAACCCTTAAAAGTAGGAATCACCTATTTTTAGGGATTTTTATCAATTAAAAATTTTATAACTCTGTCTCTCCAAAACGTACTGCCTGACGCAAGGCATCCATTTCTTCTGAACTCAGCAGTATATAGGATTCTCCGTTGACAATCTCTTTTATATAGAAGAAACAATTATCTCGGCTGTGGATTGCATTCAGGATAAATCCCGTGTTTTTTCGATCCAGCATTGCCAAAGCAAAGCTGAGTTTTCCTCCCACATCATCAAAAGCGTCATACTTCACAATTCCATACTTCGTGAGACTTTTTCCTATTTCTTTTTTCAAAATTCTGATCTCTGCGCTGTTATCATCGTTTGCCGCCAGTAAGCGGTCCACCTCTTTCAATTTCTGGTTAAATACCCTCTCCAGGCTCTGCCCATCCGCACCTTTCATAAACATCGCATATTTGCGATTTAAGCGATGGATACCCAGAGACATATTCAAAATGATCACAATCAGAATCAAGACAAGTACCATCAACATCAATACCAGAATACCCAGATCAATTCCGATTTTTTCAAAAAAATCACTTAAACTGCTGTACATTGTAATATCCAGCATATGCCAATAGTCAAGACCGGCTCGTTTTAATTTTTTATCGTCAATTTGAAATCCCATGGGACCTACCAGATGGAGTCTGGCTCCCGTTGCGGCACAGGTACGTGCTACATTTCCTGTATTTTGAGGAATTTCCGGTTCTACCATAACAATATTCAATGTTGCCATAAAATATTTCCTTTTCTGTTATTTTGTAATTTATGATTCTAATTTTTTATGAAAATTTTCTAAAGTTAAAATATTGTACGCACAAATGGGAAAGATAAACAAAGACAGATATACTGTTAATATCAATTAGGAGGTTTGCAACATGTATCGCAGTGCAATGGGTTTTGTAAAAGGTTTGGGATTTGGCGTTTTGGCTTGTGTTGCAGCTGTGGCAATCGGCTCTCACCAAATGAGAAAAAGTCGTCGTTTCAGACGTAATGCCAACCGAACCATGCGTACTATGGATCATTTAATGGATAATGTAGGGCACATGCTCAGATAAACACAAATAGGGGTTCACAGTCTGTGAACCCCTATTTTTTATGACTGGGTTGTTTTATTTTCGGATTCACTGTTATTTGGTTTTATTTCCGAAGCGGTTTCTTTCTCAGAAGATGTTTGGTTCTGATTTACTTTTAAATTTTCTTTAAAATGAATATCTACTTGTGTATATGGAAGTTTGACATTGTTTAATTCAAATACTTGTTTTATTTGTTCTTCCAAACTGAACAATACATTCCAATAGTTTTCCGGAACACAGAAAACACGGAAGGAGATTTCGATGCCGTTGGCAGCTTGTCTTAGTACCACAACCACAGGCTCCGGAGAAGATAATACCTGTTCATGTTCCTTTGCGACCTCCAGTAATATGGTACGAACCAAATTTAAATCAGTTCCGTAGCTTACGGTATAATTAAAGTCAACACGGCGTACACCAAGTGCCGTATAGTTTGTTAAGATGCTGTTTGTAACAATGCTGTTTGGCATTACCACTTCTTTTCGGTCTAAGGTCATCAAGGTACTATACATAATTTCTACTCTTGTGACGGTACCTTCCACATTATTTAGTTGAATATAATGTCCTACTTGAAACGGTTTTGTAATTACAATCTGTATGCCGCTGGCGATATTTGCAACAC
>CAJMNU010000244.1 GCA_905214855.1 uncultured bacterium
TGCACCTCTTTTAGGACTTAACGGGCTGGTTGTAAAAGCTCATGGAAACTCCAAAGCAACAGAAATCTGTAATTCTATCATTCAGTGTGTAGCTTTTAAAGAACAGGAGATCAATGAAAAGATCAGGAAGAGTCTGACACTGGAAAAGAATGCAGAAGAGAATGCCTAGCGGCAGAAAAGAAAGGTGTAAGAGAGGAAGGTAATTATGGAATTTGAAAAATTGCAGGAAATTATTGCAGAGGTATTAAATGTAGATGCGGAGGATATCACATTAAATACAACATTCGTGGATGACTTAGGAGCGGATTCACTGGATATTTTTCAGATTATCATGGGCATTGAGGAAGAATTTGGAATTGAGATTCCAAATGATGCAGCTGAGAACATTGCAACAGTTGGTGATGCAGTAGAGCAGATCAAAAATGCTTTGAATGAGAACATGTAAAGCGAAAAATCTGTAGATGAAGTAAGGTGAGCGAAGGGGTGCCGGATCTGAACTGCGGCAACCCCTTTTCATCATATAGGGAAAGCTTTTAGCGGGAGGAGAAGCGTTTCCATGAAAGGAAATGAAGAAGTACAAGGAACAATAGGGAAGGAATCGAGTATGCAGGAGAAGTTAAAGGAACTGGAACAGAAAATAGGATATTGTTTTAATGACAAGGATATGCTGCGTCATGCGATGATACACAGCTCATATGCTAATGAACACCGTTTGGGAAAAGCAAAATGTAATGAAAGATTAGAATTTTTAGGGGATGCGGTGCTGGAGGTTGTAACAAGTGAGTTTTTGTATCACAAATACCCGACAATGCCAGAAGGAGATATGACAAAATTGAGAGCGAGTACCGTATGTGAACCAACATTGGCTTATTGTGCAGCGGAGATCCCGCTTGGTCATTATCTGCTTTTGGGAAAAGGAGAGGATGCAACGGGAGGAAGAGAAAGAGATTCTGTTGTTTCTGATGCATTTGAGGCATTGATTGGAGCTATCTATCTGGATGGTGGTTTTACTAATGCAAAAGAGTTTATTATGAGGTTTGTGCTGAATGATCTGGAGCATAAAAAGCTCTTTTATGATAGCAAGACTATCCTACAGGAAATCGTGCAGAGCCGATTTACACAACAGCTCAGCTATGAATTATTGAAGGAAGAAGGACCAGACCACAATAAGGTATTTGAGGTATGTGTCAAAGTGGGAGATGAAGTGCTTGGTGAAGGACGTGGGCGCACCAAAAAAAGTGCAGAACAGGTAGCCGCATATCATGGGATCCTGAAACTAAAAGAAAAATAGGTGTAGTATGTATTTAAAGAGTATTGAAATACAGGGTTTTAAGTCATTTGCCAATAAGATCATATTTGAATTTCATAATGGAATTACGGGAATTGTCGGTCCAAATGGCAGTGGGAAGAGTAATGTAGCAGATGCAGTCCGCTGGGTT
The DNA here is from genome assembly GCA_905214855.1 of uncultured bacterium. Classification (GTDB taxonomy): domain Bacteria; phylum Bacillota; class Clostridia; order Lachnospirales; family Lachnospiraceae; genus CAJMNU01. The sequence goes on from CAJMNU010000244.1 coordinate 1,440, forward strand.
TTGGGAGAGCAGAGAGTAAAACAGCTTCGTGGTGGATCTATGCAAGATGTTATTTTTTCTGGCACGGAGACAAGAAGACCACAAGGGTTTGCTTATGTGGCGATCACTCTGGATAATTCAGATCATCAGCTTGCAATTGAATATGATGAAGTGACTGTTTCGAGGCGTTTGTATCGTTCTGGTGAAAGTGAATATTTGATCAATGGATCTGCCTGCCGTCTAAAAGATATCAATGAACTTTTTTATGATACTGGAATTGGAAAAGAAGGCTATTCTATTATTGGACAAGGACAGATTGATAAGATTTTGAGTGGAAAACCAGAAGAACGCAGAGAGCTGTTTGATGAAGCTGCCGGTATTGTTAAATTTAAACGTCGTAAATCTATGGCACAGAAAAGTCTGGAAGATGAAAAACAGAATTTACTTCGTGTGACAGATATTTTAGCAGAGCTGGAAAAACAGGTTGGACCTTTGCGCAGACAGTCAGAATCTGCGAAAGAATATCTGCGTCTTAGAGAAGAACTAAAACTGTATGATGCAAATTTGTTCCTTTTGGATAGTGAACAGATTCGTGAACAGATCCGTGAGATGGAAAAAAAGGGAAACATTGTCTGTCAAGATATGGAAGAAAGCAAAAAGACGCAGGAAGCCATGAGACAGGACTA
>CAJMNU010000245.1 GCA_905214855.1 uncultured bacterium
TCTTCTGCCATTGTGTCGTCAACCTGAACAACATAATAACTGTCCACCTGTGGAACAGTAAATACGATCTGATCTCCTGGTACATATTCTTCCAGATAGACAAGAACGGCTTCCTGTCCTCCGTCTGCCTGTGCTTTTACTGTTCCATCTTCACTTACGATTTGTAAACCTAAATTTGCCATTATCTGGTCCCCCATTCTTTAATAGTCCTAAATGGAAACAAGCATATAAAATACCATCTTGATCAATGTCTGTTGTCACAAAGTCTGCTATGTCTTTAAGTTCTTGGCATGCATTGCCCATAGCTATACTGGTTCCGACTTCTTTCATAAGCTCAAAATCGTTCATACTATCTCCAAAGGCGATCACAGATTCCATTGACAATCCCCAGTATGAAGTCAGATAACGCATAGCACTGGCTTTGGAAATCCCTGTTTCAGAAATATCAGCCATACACCCTTGAGAAAAAACAGAAAAATGAAGTTTTGGAAAATACTGTTTCAGCAAGGCAAGCTGTGAGGAATTTCCTGCAAATGTCAGACTGAATATCGGCATTTGAGAGAGAAGGTATGGATCTGCGAAATTACGCTGGCTGCTGCCAAAACGGATACGATCCACTTCCTCCAGCAGAGACGGATGAGTGTAGTAATCAAATTCATCCTGATGCATACCAACACAGATTCCGTGTTCGTGAGAAAACGCGATCAGAGAATGTACCAGATCAGGATTCATAGTGTGATGGAAAATAACACGATCCCCAACATAAATCTTGCTTCCGTTCAGATGGATAATAGCATCTGGATGGAGCTGTTCTTTGTAAGGCTGACCTAAAATATCGTCCATATTTCGCCCCGTTGCGAGAACGATGCGAAAGGAATCTCTCAGAACATGGATTGCATAGAGTGCGCTTTCTGGAATCTTCCAGGTTTTGTGATCTAAAAGTGTCATGTCTAAATCAAAACATAAAATGGATTTCATTATATTACCTGCTTTCCTGCCTCTATTTTAAAGGAAAAAGAAAAGATTTGCAATCCTTATTGATTTTTTTTTAAAAGTCTGCTATAATTTGAACTCGTAACTCAAAATTGTTGCGGGGCGTGGCGTAGTTTGGTAGCGCGCACGGCTGGGGGCCGTGAGGTCGCAGGTTCAAATCCTGTCGCCCCGATTTTCAGAAGTATTTTGTCAGAAGAACATACAAAGCCGCATCAGTCCAGCTGATGCGGCTTTTTCTACATCATTTTTCTACATTATTTTACATGATTTTTGACAAATTGTCTGAATGTAGGCAAGATAAGAAGGCAAGTTTGGAAGAAAAAACACTTTTTTTGTAGTGTAATTGCAAATGAAATATGGTAGAATAAGAAAAGCGAAAATGGAGAATGGATAAACAGATAACAGGTGAGATGCTATGAGAGAACGAATCAACAGGTTGGCAAAGGGAATAGTGGATCAGGAGATACCGCAGCTTTCGGTACGTCCGCTTGAGATAAAGAGTACATTGACAGTCGGAACCGTGTCAAAGGGTGAATTTTATGTGTCCAGTGAGAATGGGCTGGGTATTAAGGGACTTCTATATTCGACTCATGACAGAGTAACGATGCAGACAGATACATTTCACAAGCTGCACAACTGTATTACATATGAAGTCAACACAGAATACATGGAAAATGGGGATGTCATTGAGGGGAAGTTCCACCTGATCACAAATGCAGGTGAGGTGGAGATTCCTTATTCTTTTCATGTTTGTCTTGCCGCTGCCGGAAAAGTTTTGGAGAGCTTGGAGACAGTTGGACATTTTGCTGCAGTAGCTAAAGCGGATTGGGACACAGCAAGAGATTTGTTTGTATATCGTAATTTTGTAGAAGCCCCTTTTATGAAAGATATGCATATCCGGACTTTATATGATGGACTAATGGGCGGGACAGATAAAGACAACCTGATGGAAGAATTCTTGATCGCGCTGAAGGCAAAAGAGGCAGTCAGTTTTCGGGTAGATACAAAGAAACACCATTTTACAAATGTGACAGAGGTATGTCAGGATTCTATTCTGTTGGAGCAGGAGTCTTGGGGATATCTGTATATCACAGCGCATGCGGATGGA
>CAJMNU010000246.1 GCA_905214855.1 uncultured bacterium
GTTTCCGTGTTCCGTCCAAAGAGTTCCGTGATTTTATGGAATTCCAACAGATCGAGGTAAGCAAGCTGGCAAAAGAGCTGGTGGATATTGTGCATAGTTATGGCAAAGAAGCCATGATGTTTTTAGGAGACCATTGGATCGGAACTGAGCCATTTGGAAAGTATTTCGCAAATATCGGATTGGATGCAGTGGTAGGTTCTGTAGGTGACGGAGTGACTATGCGTATGATCTCTGATATCCGTGGTGTGAAATATACAGAGGGAAGAATGCTTCCATACTTCTTCCCAGATGTATTTACAGAAGGTGGTGATCCGATCGGTGAGGCACAGGATAACTGGCTGAAGGCACGTCGTGCGATCTTGCGTTCTCCTTTGGATAGGATCGGATATGGCGGATATTTGAAACTGGCAATTGAGTGGCCAGGATTTGTGGATGAGATTGAGAAGATCGTTGGCGAGTTCCGTCAGATCCATGATACTGTGAAAGGTACAAAGTCCCATACAGCACCATTTAAAGTGGCTGTATTAAACTGCTTTGGACCTCTGCGTGGTTGGATGAGTAATCAGGTACATCATGCGATCTGGCATCGAGAGATCTATTCTTATGTAGGTGTTCTGGAATGTCTGAGTGGTATGCCGATCGATGTGAAGTTTATTGATTTTGATGATATCAGAAATGGAATTGATCCAGAGATCAAAGTGATCATAAACTCTGGAGATGCATATACTGCATGGAGTGGCGGTGATAACTGGAAAGACGAAAAAGTTGTAACAGAGATCCGCAGATTTGTAGATCAGGGCGGTGGTTTTATTGGTGTTGGAGAGCCATCTGCATGCCAGTATCAGGGACGTTATTTCCAATTATCAGATGTTCTGGGAGTAGACCGTGAGATGGGATTCTCACTTAGCACAGATAAATACAATTCTTTAGCAGAGGGTGCAGATCAGCACTTTATTCTGGAAGATATTGATGGAGAAGTAGATTTTGGAGAGAGCAAGAGCCGTATTTATGCACAGGGTGACCAGTACCAGATCTTGAATATGGACCAGAAGTACAGCCGTCTTGTAGTAAATGAGTATGGAAAAGGACGCAGTGTATACTTTACAGGTCTGCCGTATTCTCCACAGAACTGCCGTATTCTTCTTCGTGCGATCTACTATGCAGCACATAAGGAAGAAGAGATGAAGAAATACTATGTAACCAATGTAGATACAGAGGTTGCAGCTTTTGAGGAAGTTGGAAAGGTAGTTGTTATAAACAACTCTAAGGAAGCAAAAGATACAGACCTTTATATTCGTGGTGATTTAAAGGCAACTTTACATATGAAACCAATGGAAATGTGTTGGGTGGATTTGTAAAATAAGAGATATGTAATAGGATTGATCTTATTGCTGAGCGTTAAAAAATCTGCAATAGTATGATATAGGAGACCCCTGTAATATTTTGTTCTGCACAGGGCAGAATAAGATGTACAGGGGTTTTTTATGTGCAGTCAGACAGGACTTTCATAAATTTGTCTAAAATTAAAATAAAGAATTTGGTGAATGTATTGACAAAACAGCGTGATTGGAGATATTTTAAAGAAATAAGAAAGTTTAAGTTTAAGGAGTTTGTTTTTTGAAAATAGTAATCCTTAAATGGAAGGGAGGATAAATATGGGTACAAATAATGATGGACCAAAGCAGCCTAAAAAGCCAATGGTATATTATTTGGTATTTTATTATGTGATTGCGATGCTTGTAATTGTACTGCTGAATGCAATTGCTGTTCCAAAATTGATCGAGCGTTCGATCAAAGAAGTGTCCTACAGCGAATTTTTAACTATGGTCGATTCCGGTAAGGTGATCGAGGTGTATCAGGGAGATACAGAACTTTCCTTTTCCGTGAGAGGAGAAAATGGAAGAGAAGTCTATTGTAAGACAGGTATTTTCCCGGATGAGGGATTGTTAGATCGTTTATACAAAGCAGGTGTAGATTTTGGTCGGGAGATTCCGAAAAAGGCATCCCCTCTTTTAGATGTATTGATCACTTGGATTCTTCCGATGTTTGTTTTTATCTTGCTGGGGCAGTTTATGATGCGTCGTATGG
>CAJMNU010000247.1 GCA_905214855.1 uncultured bacterium
CACTGGTTTCATTCCTGTAATTTCAGTAGTTTTAAGTAACCAACTAATACTCTGGTTTTTTGAGTATCTTTGAGTATATTCACTCACATTTGATTCTGTTTTGAATTACTTATTCAGTCTTCCTTTATACATATCAAATTCTTATATTCTTTTCTTTTGCTGCCTTATCTTTTCCCATCTTGACATAGCGCAGCATATTTTTCTAATATAATATCTTTCACCTGCCAAGGTACAAATTGGCTGATATCCCCACCAAACACAGCAACTTCCTTTACCATACTGGAGCTGACATATGCATATTTTAAATTGGTTGTCAAAAACATGGTATCTACTTCTGGTTCCAGCATTCTGTTAGAATGGGCAAGCTGCAGCTCGTACTCAAAATCTGTGATCGCACGCAACCCTCTGATGATCACATTGGCATTGCATTGTTTTGCAAATTCTACCAAAAGACCTCCAAAGGCCTGCACTTCCACATTTGGAAAAGTGGAAGTCACGTCTTTTAACATCTTAACACGTTCCTCTACGGAAAACAATGGGGTTTTGGAATTATTGTTCAAAACTCCTATGATCAAACGGTCTACTACCTTAGAGGAACGCTCAATAATATCTAAATGTCCTAAGGTAACAGGATCAAAACTTCCCGGATAAATAGCAGTTGTCATAACTTTATTCCTTCCTTTGTATAAAAATATGTTGATTTGTCTTATACGTTTTCTGTCGTACACAGACAAAACCCAAATCATCTAAATAAGAAAAAGAAGTATCCAAAGATGCCTCCACAATAATCTGAGTATCCTCATGCACAAGCAAAGACTTTGATAAAACCGTCAGAACTTCTTTTTCCAGCTCTTTCTTATATGGAGGATCCATAAAAATAATATCCATGCTCTTTCCACGCATCTGAAGAATCTCCAACGCCTGCAATACATCATACGGAAGAATCTCCCCTTTTAAATCCAATTTGGTGTTTTTTAAATTCTCACGGATACAGGATACAGCTTGTCTGGACTGCTCTGCAAAATATGCGTGTTTTGCGCCTCTGCTTAACGCTTCAATCCCTATCGCACCACTCCCCGCAAACAGATCTAAAAACTCTGCATCCAAAAGCCATGGCTGGATCATATTAAATAATGTTTCTTTGATCCTGTCTGTTGTCGGTCTTGTCTGCATCCCATCCACTGTTTTCAATGCAATCCTCTTTGCACTTCCTGCAATCACTCTCATACTCCACCTCTTATACATGATGAAAAACTCTTTTTTGTTCTTTGCTGAACCTCATTATAGTATGCTTTTTTTAGAATCACAAGAGGATTTTTCACAAATTCATAATTTTGACAGATTTCTCAAAACCTTCTAGTGTATTTTTTTTAATAGAGAACATACTAGGAGTGTAACAACAAAGAAAACACAGCCAGCAAACAAATATGGCTGTCACATCAAATGAAGGAGGCATTCATATGTCAAATAACACAAACAAAACAAACGTACCAGAGGCAAAGGAAGCAATGGACAAATTTAAAATGGAAGTCGCAAATGAGCTGGGTGTTCCGTTAACCAATGGGTATAATGGTAACCTGACATCCGCACAGAACGGATCTGTTGGGGGATATATGGTAAAAAAGATGATCGAAGCACAGGAAAAACAGATGGCAGGTAAATAAATTTAGCCCTTTTCATCAAATAACCAAACTACTGTTAATTAAAAGCAACTATCACATTTGTCTTTCTTCCTAAAAGAATGGCAAAATGCAAAAGACCTTTGCATGGGAAAAACATGATCCTTTGCAAAGGTCTTTTTCTAGTTCACTTTTATCTTAAAAGATTAGTCTTCTTTCTCTGTAAGCATCTTATACAACTGGATCAAAACAGTTGGAATCGCTGCCATACCAAATACAATTCCTACCTGAGAAAGTGTTAAAGGCACAACGGAGAAAAATGGCTGAAGAGCAGGTATAAACAACACAACTGCAAGCAGAGCAAAGCCTAACAGGAAAGCACCAAGGCTATATGGATTGCTCTTAATACCCAGTTTTCTCAAGCTCTGTTTTCCTCTGCAGTTAAATCCATGGAAGAGACGT
>CAJMNU010000248.1 GCA_905214855.1 uncultured bacterium
TGCCTTGTCAGCCGGTACAGAGTATATTTTGTGTGATGAAACATTTGATGGTTTAGATCCTGTGATGCGTCAGGCAGTAAAAAGCCTGTTTGCAGAAGATATGCAGGAAAGAAATCTGACTCCGGTGATCGCTTCCCATAATCTGAGAGAATTGGAAGATATCTGCGATCATGTAGGTTTATTACATAAAGGAGGTATTCTTCTATCAAAGGAACTAGACGATATGAAGTTAAACATCCATAAGATCCAATGTGTACTTTCAGAGGGTATGGAACCAGAAGATTTAGTGGCGTTAGACAAGATTAAGATAGAAAAGAGGGGACGGCTCAGTACGATCACTGTTCGGGGAAACCGTCAGGAGATTGAGACTTTGATGAGCGGATATCACCCGGTTTTCTTTGAGATAATTCCATTGTCTCTGGAAGAGATTTTTATCAGTGAAACGGAGGTAGTAGGGTATGACATCAAGACGCTTATTTTTTAAAATGATGCGTGAAGATATCAGACGCAGGCTTTGGGCGGTTGCTCTGGTTATTTTAAGCTGGTTTTTTGTTTTTCCGGTCAGAGTGGCTTTGATACCCGGAGAATATCGTCTGGAAGAAGCACTGTATCAGCAAAAGATTATAGAGAGAACAGAACATTGGTTTTCCATTGGAAACGTATGGGGGATGTTTGTGATCATACTGGGAGCGGTCATTCTTGGTATTTCCAGTTTTTCCTATCTGCATTCCAAAAAGAAAGTAGACTTTTATCATAGTATCCCTGTGAGAAGAGAAGTCCTGTTTTTGGTGAATTTTTGGGATGGTGTGTGGATCATGGCAATCCCGTATCTTCTCTCCATGGTGTGCGCAGCAGCAATCGGAGCAAGTTTTGGAGTAAGTTTTTCTACATTGATTGTATTAACAGGGAAAGCGTGGATATTTCATATGATTTATTTCCTGCTTTTATATAGCACAACAGTGGTGGCTATGATGATGACAGGAAATTTATATCTGGGCATTTTGGGAGTTCTGGTATTTTATTTTTATATTCCTGCAGTAGGACTTTTGGCAGAAGAACTGCATGCTTGTTTCTTTAAGACTTATGCTGGTCAGGCGTTCTGGGCATGGAAACTGATGGATTTTTCCCCTGTCATGGCATATGCAAAAGCAGTAGGAAATATAGATATGGGAAGACAGGTGGCAATGCCAATAGGGAATATGATGAGCATGTTTTTGATTTCCATCGTTTTGATGGGGATTGGAATCTTTCTCTATCAGAAACGTCCATCGGAGGCAGCCGGAAAGGCAATGGCGTTTCCCATATCCAAGACCCCTATAAAGATTTTGTTAGTCATACCGATGACCCTTTATGGTATGCTGTTTTTCTACAATTTGAGAGAGAGTATGGCATGGGCGTTTTTTGGACTGGTGTGTGGATGTCTGATCTCCCACAGTGTGATTGAAATTTTATATCATTTTGATTTTAGAAAGTTGTTTGCTCATCCAGTACATATGGCAGCCTGTTTTGTGACAGCGACATTGTTGTTCTTAAATTTTTCTCAGGACTGGATGGGATATGATACCTATCTTCCCAAAGAAGATGAGGTAGAATCCTCATATCTTGATAGTTATTGTGGGATCGATTGGGTGGAATATGGAGTTTATGAGAAGATTGAAAAAGAGACAAAAACCAAGATCGATTGGAACAGAGAGTATGAATATGCTAAAGACCATATGTATTTAACGGACACACAAAGAGTCCTTGAACTGGCTCAGAGCGGGATTGAGTGCATGGAACTTAATGATGCGGAAAGAAGAGATTTTGCTGAGAAATTCACCTCATGTATAGTAACATATCGCCTAAAATCCGGAAAAGATGTAAGCAGGCGTTACGTCATACCAGTCGAGAAAAGCCCTTATGCAGAGATCCAGAACTCCTTGGAATATAAAAAGGGAGCATATCCTGTACTGGAACAAAAGCCAGAAGAAATCTTTGAGATGTATGTGAAGCTGGGAAAAGAGGTACAGCCAGAGAAGAATCGTGTAGATGCAGACCAGATAGCAGCATTTTTGGAAGCA
>CAJMNU010000249.1 GCA_905214855.1 uncultured bacterium
TGTGCCTACGCATTGACAATGATCTCTGCTGTATGTATCCACCACAAACACCCTGAATGGAAAAGTGCCAATACTGTAAAAGGTGGTGATGCCTTCCGTATCCTTGCTATGCTGATCGCACTCGCTATCGCTTTCTTCTGTACATTGGGTCAGGGCATGGATTCTTGGATCTGCTTCTTTGTATATCTTGGTGTCGGTGTTGTTATATGGCTGTGGATGCTTCTTGTTAACTGGAAAAAACATCCTGTAGAGATCGAAACTCCAGATGGAATCCAGAAATTTTAAACGTATTGTTCTATCTTATTATTCATTGAATTCAAAGCGAATAGACGCTTGAAAAATTATAAAAAAGAAAAGGAGATTTTCACTATGGCTAAATTAGATGGTAAAGTTGCATTGATCACTGGTGCTGCTGCTGGTCTTGGAGAGGGAATTTCCACCGCCTATGCAAAATATGGCGCAAAGCTCATTATGGTAGACTTATCCCCTTCTGTGGAAGAGACTGCTGAAAAACTGCGTAAGGAATATAACGCAGAAATCATCACTGTTGTAGCAAATGTTGCCGACCGTGCTCAAATGGATGCTGCTGCTGCAAAAGGTATTGAAACTTTTGGTGAGATTAATGTTGCTTGTTGTAACGCTGGTGTATGTCGTCTTGCTCCTTTTGAGGAAATGGATGATGCCACCCGTGATTTCCACATTGATGTAAATATCAAAGGTGTATGGAATACCTGTAAAGCCGTAATCCCATATATGTTAAAACAAGGAGGCGGCAATATCGTCATCGCTTCTTCTGTTACAGGTGACATCGTAGCAGATGCTGGTGAAGCTGCATATGCTATGACTAAGGCAGCTCTGGTTGGTCTTACCAAATGTCTTGCTGTTGAATATGCAAACCGCAACATCCGTGTCAACTGTTCTCAGCTTGGCTATGCCCGCACTCCTATGGTTGAAAAGATGGCTGTTGAGTCCAATCCAGAAGATCCAGAGTCCGCTATCGCTGATATCGCAAAAGGTGTTCCAATGAGACGTTTGGCAAAACCGATCGAGGTCGGTGAGCTGTTCGCATTCTTGGGCAGTGATGAATCCAGTTATCTCACTGGTTCTCAGATTGTAATCGATGGAGGAAGTACTCTTCCTGAAACAATGTCTATTGGTACTAACTAAATAGAATGTAAGCTACGACCGCCGTATATCAAGCTGGTATACGGCGGCTTTTTCAGATCACTTTTTCAGATCATTCTATTGTCTTGAACATTTTTCAGCATCAATCGCAAGCACCAGCATAAGAACTGCCAGACTGTCAGATGGATCTTTCAGATCGATCACATATGTATCTGTCCAGTTAAAAAGTTTCTTGTAAATCTGGGCAATCTGTATCCCATCTTCTCCCACGATCTCATAATCCCACTCCCAAACATCACCTTCCATATGCCATCCATTGTAGTCTACATTGAATTTAGGAAACAAAAACGACCATTCTTTACTGATGCAACCCATATACGTCTCATTCTGGTATATTGCAAACTTTGGTAAAAAAGTAAACACCTCTTCTTTTACCATTCCTACCTCTCTTTCTGTGGCATCATAAATCTTTAGACAGTGTCCCCAAGCAAGCTGTCCTTTTACAACATACACTACATTTCCAGCTTCATCGTAAATATCATAACTATCAAACCAAGAAAAAAATCGCTGTTTAAATAAAAGTTTCATACATTTCTCCCCCTTTACTATGTGTATTTGCTATGCTGCATCCGACCATATTCCGCTTAAAACAAAATCCCCGTCTAAGACGAGGATTTCTTCCATACTGGTATGTAAGATCTTGCTGAGGATCAAAAAATTATCTAGGTTCGGAAGTGATTTTCCAGACAACCATTTATAAATTGCCTGTGGATTCTCAAATCCCATTGCCTCTTGTATATCCCTCACAGAATATCCATGTTCCTGCATCATCTGCTTTATCCGTTTTCCGGTTTCTTCCTGACGGATTGATATCTGTACTGGTTTCATGGCATTCCCTCCTGCTATTCTTTCCATCCTG
>CAJMNU010000250.1 GCA_905214855.1 uncultured bacterium
AATATGGATGTGATCACAATGGCATCCATCGTACAGCATGGTCTGATCCAAAGAGACCGTATTTTTACAGTGTCTGTTCTTTTGCCAGATAAACCAGGAGAATTGGCAAAGGTATCTGCATTGCTTGCTAAAGAAAACGGCAATGTTATTAAATTGGAGCATAACCAGTTTATCAGTATCAACAGAAGTGCTGCTGTGGAACTTAGAATTACGCTGGAGGCATTTGGTACAGATCACAAGAAGGCGATCGTCAGTGCTTTGGAAAAGGAAGGATATCGTCCAAAGTTAGTAAAATCTAAAGAAATTTATGCAAGCTAACTGAAAAGGATACCGCTCAGAAAAGGATAAGGGATTTAGGGTACAGGAGGACAAAATGAGTGGAAAAAAGTTTTTGAAAGAGACAGCAGAACAGATTATAACTCTTTTAAAATGGCTGGTATATTCTTTGGTCATTGGAAGCGTGGTGGGAGTCGTTGGTACGATATTTGGCTATGCTATGCAGATCGCAACTAAGTTTCGAGGAGATCATAACTGGGTGTTATATCTTCTTCCACTAATAGGACTTTTGATTGTGGCAATTTACCATAAAAGTGGTATGGGACATAATAAAGGGACAAATCTCATTTTGGAGGCAGTTTCTTCCGATAAAACCATTCCGGCAAGAGTAGCTCCTGTGATTTCTGTCAGCACGGTGCTGACTCATTTTGGAGGAGGTTCTGCAGGACGTGAAGGGGCAGCATTGCAGCTTGGCGGCAGTCTGGGACATTATTTGGGACGTTTTTTTAAGATTGATGACAAGGATCGTAAGATTTCCGTGCTGTGTGGTATGAGTGCAGCATTTGCAGCTTTGTTTGGAACTCCTGTGACAGCAGCAGTTTTTCCAATGGAAGTAGTCAGTGTTGGTATTATGCATTATGCGGCTTTAGTGCCCTGTGTGATCTGTGCGATGATGGCATCTGGTATTGCGAATGCATTGGGATTGGCAGCAGAGGCATTCCCCGTTACAATAGTACCACAGATGGGGATCAGCCTTGCCCTACGGATCTTTATTCTGGCAGTATTATGTGGAGTGCTGAGTACTATGTTTTGTAATGTTCTGCATATTGGAGAGCATTTGTTTTCATCTAAGATTTCTAATCCCTATATTCGTGTAGTTATAGGAGGTGTTTTGATCATCCTTCTGACTCTTTTGGTGGGAAGTCAGGATTATAATGGTGCAGGAATGCATGTGATCGAAGTTTGTGTGATGGAAGGAAAGGTTTTCTGGGCAGCGTTTCTTTTAAAGATGTTGTTTACGGCAATTACTTTGGGAAGCGGTTTTAAAGGAGGAGAAATTGTTCCGACTTTTTTTGTAGGGGCGACATTTGGATGTCTTATTGGTCCAATGTTAGGTTTGCCTCCGACACTTGCCTCTGCTTGTGGTCTGGTGGGATTGTTCTGTGGGGTGACAAACTGTCCGATTGCCTCTTTGTTTATGGGAATAGAGCTTTTTGGAGTAGCAGGACTTCCGTGTTATCTTCTTATGATAGCAGTCAGTTATTGTATGTCAGGATATTCCGGTCTGTATAAAAGTCAGAAAATTATGTATTCTAAAAATAAAGTAGAGTATATTAACCGAATATTGGGAGAATAAAAAAGACAAAAAAACAGTAGTATGGAAAAGAAAAGCAGAATTTAAGTAGATTCTGCTTTTTTTTTGTTGTATAATCGCTCATGATAAAAAGCAGAACAATTAGAGAGATCTGAGAGAAAAAGTTTGGGTCAGTATAAGGATTTAAAGGAGAAAGAAAATGGCATCAGGAAATCAAAAACTTCAAAAGAAAAATCAGGAATATATTTTGAAGGGGAATCTATTTAAGGCACTTTTAGCACTTTGCATTCCGATTGCATTAAATAGCTTGTTGCAATCTATGTATAATCTGACAGATACATATTGGTTGGGGAAAATTGGAACAAATCCAATGGCTGCGATCACATTAATCTCACCTCT
>CAJMNU010000251.1 GCA_905214855.1 uncultured bacterium
AAAATCTCGTACACAAAAATAGGACAAGGCGCTGTTGGGGCGCGTTTGTGTTTTTAATCATAGGAAGTATCCTTTTTTTAGTCTGCAATATTTGTATCGGAAGTGTGAAAATCTCATTGGAAGAGGTGGGACGTGCATGTATGGGAAAAGAAATCGACCAGACAGTATCCCGTATCTTGTGGGATATCCGTTTTCCAAGAGCAGTATCCGCATTTTTGCTTGGCGGTGCATTGGGGCTTGCGGGATATCTGCTGCAGACTTTTTTTCACAATCCGATTGCAGGACCATTTACTTTAGGGATTTCTTCTGGTGCAAAAATGATAGTGGCATTGGTGATGGTATGCCTGCTTGGAAGAGGAATCCATATGAGTTCGATAGCGTTGATCATGGCGGCATTTATAGGTGCAATGTTTTCTATGGGGCTTGTTTTGTTGATGTCCTATAAGGTCAGCAATATGTCCATGCTGATCGTCAGCGGAGTGATGGTGGGATATATTTGTTCAGCGATCACGGAGTTTATTGTGACATTTGCAAGTGATGCAGAGATCGTCAATCTTCACAATTGGTCCAGAGGCAGTTTCTCTGGAATGACTTGGGAGAATGTTGGTGTCACAGTTGTGATGGTAGGAATGGTATCTGTCTTGGTGTTTTTATTATCTAAACCATTGGGAGCATACCAGCTAGGAGAAGTCTATGCACAGAATCTGGGCGTGAATATCAGGTTGCTGCGGGCTGCAATGATCGTGCTATCCAGTGCTTTGTCTGCATGTGTGGTAGCATTTGCAGGACCGATTTCTTTTGTTGGGACAGCAGTGCCGCATTTGATGAAAGGGATTTTGGGGACTGTAAAACCTATTTTTATGATACCAGCATGTTTTTTGGGTGGAGGTATGTTCTGCCTTTTCTGTGATCTATTGGCGCGCTGTTTGTTTGCGCCAACGGAATTGAGTATCAGCACTGTGACAGCGGTATTTGGAGCACCAGTAGTACTCTGGATCATGATAAAGCGCAGGAGAGGGTAAGCAACAAAAGTAGAAAAGCAAGCAAAAAAGAAAGCAGCAAATGAAAAAAATAACAAAAGTAACAAAAGAAGAAATACCAAAAAACAGATCAGAATATAGAGCAAAGAAGTGAGCGAAGGAAAGGCAAAAAGGTGAGAGAACACATGATGGAAACAGACAGAACACAGTTGTATTTTGAGACAGAGCGATTGAGTGTTGGCTATCATGGAATACCTTTGATCGAAAATATCCGTATTGGTTTGAAAAAAGGGGAGATCCTCACTCTGATCGGACCGAATGGAGCTGGAAAATCTACAGTTTTAAAGAGTATAGCAAGGCAGCTGAGTCCTATAAGTGGGACAGTTTGTCTTGGAAACGAAAATCTGGCAGACATGTCTGCAAAAACATTGGCACAGACTATGTCAGTCCTTCTCACAGAAAGACTCCAGACAGAGAAAATGACCTGTGAAGATGTCGTGTCAACGGGACGTTACCCATACACAGGATATTTTGGAAAGCTATCAGAGCAGGATAAGAAGATCGTGAAGGAATCTATGGATCTGGTTCATGTGACAGCAATTCGGGAACGCGATTTTACTAAGATCAGCGATGGACAAAAACAGCGTGTGATGCTGGCCCGTGCCATCTGTCAGGAACCAGAACTGATCATTTTGGATGAGCCGACTTCTTTTTTAGATATCAAATATAAATTGGAGTTTTTGTCTGTTTTGCAGGAGATGCGTCATAAAAAAGGGCTGACAGTCATCATGTCTTTGCATGAGCTGGAACTGGCAGAGAGGGTTTCGGATAAGATCCTCTGTCTGAACGGTACATATGCAGATCGTTTTGGAACGCCACAGGAGATTTTTACATCAGGATATATAAGCAGCCTTTTTGGGATTCGAACAGGAAGTTTTGATGAAGAGAATGGGAGTATGGAGTTAGAGGC
>CAJMNU010000252.1 GCA_905214855.1 uncultured bacterium
TGTTCCGATGTTGGATCTATTTCCGTCTTGAAACTCTTGAGCAATCTCCCCATCTCCTTCTATTTGTTTTTTATAGTTACGAAGTCCATACAACCTGCAAGAAAATACATGAAGGATTGAAACAATATCCTGTACAAGCTCTTCCTGTGGCGATAGTTCTTCATTGTTTACTACCACTATACTTGTGTTAAACTTCATACAGAATTTTTCGAATCAGTCATAGCCAAATCTGACAAATCTATCTTTATGCGTGACCAGGATCGTCTTGATCTTTTGGTTTGTAATTAGTTATATTAGAAGTGTTCATAAATAATGCCCTCCACGAGTATATTTAAACACTTTTAAGAACTAATATCAATGTTTTCAATTGCTTAACATTTCCTCCTTTCCCATACTGCTATATCATGTCATACCATACCATGATGTTGTGATCAAAGGGTCTTTTGTACCCTCTGACATCTGATGATTAACATAAAAAACACAAAAAACCACTCTAAACAAACTTGCCTAGAGTGGTCATATATCTTCATCTATTGTGCTTTAGATAATATTCAGGACAAGAGCCAGCACCAAAAATGCAACTGCTGCAATCTTGGTAAATGTCTCTAATGCACCTTCCATAGAGCGCCCTTTATTCTTGCCCCAATACGAATCTGCAGCACCGCCAATTGTTCCGGACAGCCCTCTCTGCTTGCTCTCCTGAAGCAATACGATCACAATCAAAGCAATACATATCAAAACAAACAAAACTGTTATAATTGTCTTCAGCATACTTATCACACCTCCTATGTTCCAAACACACTTATTTATATTAGCATAAGTATACACAAAAAGCAAGCAGTTCATACAGTCAGATCTGTCTTTTTCGTATGGGATGTATCAGAAAAACAATTAAAAGAATGGCTTAGCCACGCAGCTCGATTCCCATTCCCTTGAGACCATGAAGGATCTTCTCCATCACTGCACCAACTTCTTTTTCCTCCAAAGTATGATCTTTTGCACGGAATGTAATAGAATAAGCCACAGATTTATATCCTTCTGCGATCTGGCTTCCTTCATAGATATCAAAGAGCTGATAACTCTCCAAAATCTTTCCGCCACGTTGCTCGATCATATCTTCAATATCCCCTGCAAGAATTTCTTTTTTCATTACCATACTGATATCTCTGGTCACTGCTGGGAATTTGGCGATTCCTGTATATTTTCTGTCAAATGTTGTCAACTCTGTTACTGTCGGCATATCAAGTACAGCCACATAGGTTCTCTCACCAATCTTATAATTATCTGCAACCTGTGGGTGGATTTCTCCCATATATCCTACAACCTGACCATCATACACAATCTCAGCCTGACGACCCGGATGCAGGAATGTTTTACCTGCATTAGGATTATAATGTGCTTTTTTATGCATTCCCACTTTATCAAAGAATTCTTCCACAACACCTTTCATGGTAAAGAAATCTCCCTCACCATACATTCCAAGTGTAAACTGCATTCTCTCATCTGGAAGTTCTGTTAAAGGCAGAGTCTTTGGCAGATAAATATTTGCAAGTTCATACAGTTTTACATTCTTATTTCTTCTGTTATAGTTTGTAGACAAAGAAGTCAGCATACCATTTAATGGCTGAGTACGCATGATACTAAAATCTTCCCCAAGCGGATTTAAAATATTAACTGTTTTTCTCAAATCAGAATCCGCTGGGATCAACAGTTTATCAAATGCTTTCGGACTTTCAAAAGAATAGGTCATGCTCTGACTGAATCCGCAGAACTGGGCGATCTGTCTTGCCACTTCCTCTATTCTCAATTTATAGGATAATTTTCCAGTTGTTGCCTCACCACTTGGCAAACTGGTCGGAATATTGTCATAGCCAAAGAATCTTGCTACTTCCTCTGCAAGATCTGCCATACAATGAATATCCTGACGGA
>CAJMNU010000253.1 GCA_905214855.1 uncultured bacterium
CTGTAGCACGAATCAATCCGGCACTTCCTCTTGGGATCAGTACATTCACATATTGATTCATCCGCATAAATTCTTTCGTAGTCTCTCTGTCTGTAGAAAGGATCAGCTGTACAGCCTCTTTTGGACATCCGGCTCTCTCCAGTCCTTTTTGCAGCGATTGCACAATAGCATGATTAGAATGGATCGCATCACTTCCACCTTTTAAAATAACAGCGTTTCCACTTTTAAAACAGAGTCCAAAGGCGTCCGATGTTACGTTAGGTCTCGCCTCATAAATAATACCAATCACACCAATTGGCACTCTTTTCTGTCCGATCATCAATCCATTAGGACGTTTTTTCATAGATAAAACTTCTCCCACTGGATCGTCTAGTTTTGCAATTTCAAGAAGTCCATCAGCCATATCCTGAATTCTTTTTTCTGTCAGGCTCAATCTGTCTAAAAGCCCCTGATTCATCCCATTTTTACGACCAGATTCCATATCTTTTTCATTGGCACAAAGGATCTGTTCTTTATCTTCCAGTAAGGCAAGTGCTGCGTGTTTCAGTCCTTGATTTTTTTGTTCTGCACTCCATTTTGCCAATTCTCTGGACACCTCTTTTGCACGTATTCCCAACTGTTCCAACATACACAATTCCTCCTTATTCTTAATCTTTCTTCCACTCTCCCCATATATTCCTCTTGTATCTTTTTATAGTTTCATATCCTGTCTGTCCTCTGTCACTAACAAGTCCATCTTGATGTCATGCTCTTGCAGAGGGACTTTTTCGTAAACTTGAAACGAAAAAGCATATCCAATCTTTTTATGTTCTCTCTCCCTTTCAAAAAAACGGTCATAATATCCCCCTCCATATCCTATACGACCGCCCTGCCAGTCAAAAGCGACGCCTGGAACTAACACTGGTGCAAAAGCATTCTCAGCTCTCTTACATCCTTTTCTAGGCTCTAAAATCCCCCTATAACCACATTCCAGATCATCCAGAGAGTCCACCCAGTAAAAATAAATCTCTTGCCCCTCTACTTTCGGAAATGCCAGACGTTTTCCCTCTTTCAACCACATCTTTGCAAGTTCCATCGTCTCTGCCTCATGACAATAAGAAGCATACAGATAGATCTCATCTGCCTCATAAAACTCTTTCTGTTTTCTTGCTCTCTCAAAAAGTCTCTGATTTCTCGCTTTCTCTTCTTCCTTGCATTCACCTAACTTACGTCTGGCATCCTCAACTTGTTTTCTAATGCATTTCTTTGTCCACATTTCCATATTTCTTACCAAGATCTGTAATTGTCCCATCTTTCTCTTTGATGGAAATACTATTTAATGTTCCACGCATATTAGTACGTATGGATTCTATATATGCCTTTCTAAGTCTTGTCTGTTCTTCCTTTTCCTCTGGTGTAAGCCCTACTGCCTGTGATTTATGATATAATGCATTGATTCTATCGATATCTTCCTGTCTCATTTCGTTTTCCTCTTTTCTTTTTTCTTTGTTTATGACAAATCTGTATTATCTCATCTGTCATTCTACAGTCTGATTAAATGTATTAATATATTCTACTAGGTCAAATTCTTGATTTTTATGCGCCAAAAACAATGTTCCTCTTTCTTTTCCGTTTAAAATATCAGCAACAATCCCTACATCTTCCCCGTTTGCGATCACCATATCTGCACCACTATCTGTTGCAATTCTTGCTGCTGCCAGCTTTGCTGCCATTCCTCCTGTTCCCACATCACTTCCTGCATGATCTTTTCCCATCTCCAGATACTCCTTGGTAATCTCTGGAACAAGTCGGATAAACTTTGCATCTTTATTAGAACGTGGATCATCTGAATACAATCCATCAATATCAGAAAGAAGGATCAAAAGATCTGCATGGATCAAAGCTGCCACAATAGCGGAAAGGCGGTCAT
>CAJMNU010000254.1 GCA_905214855.1 uncultured bacterium
TTGTATGCCATTCTTCCTCACTTGGAATACAATTTTGAAAAAGAGGAGTCTGTGCAAACATAGCTTCTGCTGCTAGATCCTGTAAACTGAACAACCGCAGATCAAATGGGTTTTCTAACCGTATATCTTCTACCTTTTCTTTTACAATCACTCTTGGATTTGCATCATAGGCTTCCACCACTTTTCTCAAAACTCTGTCATTGCACTGAAACGCACAGATGATCTCTTCTTTTTTTTCTTTTCGTTCTTCCCAATGTCTGTCCTTAGAATCATGGATCAATTTCAAAAGCCGTGTGAATATTGTAAAATTGACCGCAGCATCTTCATAAAATAAAACGACCTCACTTGCTTTCCAAAGTTTCAGACAGCGAAAATTTTCTCTTGTTTTAAAATTTTCATCATCTGAAAAATCCATCTGATACACAAGCACACCTTTTCGTTCTAATTTTAGCTGTTCTTCTTTCTCTATGGTCTGCTCTGTGATCAGAACCATCATAGTATCATCTGCTGCAATCGCATTGTTCTGATTTTGCAGATAGATATTTTCTATCAACTCTTTACTATTTTCATTATATCCAAAAATCATGATCTGACGTTTTGGACTGCTATGCTGCTTTACTATTCCAATACTATGAAGAGCGAAGGATTCCAGCAATTTAAATATCCAGTATGCTGTACACAAAGGCGCTGTCCACTTTGCAGCTTCATATAAAATTGGAGTTGCCTCGCCTGTATCTACGGTAGGAGAAAAAAGATATAGCTGTAATGTACTATAGATCACAGTAGAATACAGGCGTTCTTGCACCACAGTCGGCACATAGTCTGTATAGTATTGATAACTTCCTATCAATGCCATAAAAAGAGTAACACCCATAAAACCCCATCCAAGTATTTTCGAATATCTTTCCCAAAAGCTATTTACTTTTTTTTGGATATTTCTATACATAGGTTTATTCCCCCTTTTTTCTGACACATACAATCCCATAGACAACCTCGATCACTTCATCTGCTTTCTCTGAGAGCTCACGGTTCAGATCGCCAAGCAGCTTTTGATATCTTCTTGTAGAACTATCATACTCTATTCCATCTGAAAAAATCTCATTGGTAACAACCACAAGAAAACCAGATTGATCTTTCAATTCCAAAATATCATTTAAGATGTTCTTCTGGATTTTTGCTATCTCATGTTCCTCTTTCCAGTTTTCTTCTTTGGCAAACAACTCATTGGCTGCTAAATTAGACAGGCATTCCAACAAAATTGCGGCATTCCTGTTTTTTGTAATGTGCGATATAATGTCATGGAGAGAATGCGGCTGCTCCAGCGTCTCAAATCCTTTTCCTTTTCGCTGTTCTCTGTGTTTTTCTACCCGTTTTCTGCCTTCTTCCCCAAACACTTCCATCGTTGCTACATAATAACGCAAAGAAAAACCAGATTCCAATATACGCTGTTCTGCATATTCTGATTTTCCGCTTCCGCTTCCCCCTGTTACCAACAGCATATATCCCATACGTTTTTCCTCCTAACACAGATACAACTACCTTCTATCTCTTCCCAGCCTATATTCAACTACATATCCGAATGATTCCAGTCTTTATATTCTTCAATCTCATTTTCCTGAAATGTACTCATTTCATTATAAATCTTTGCTGCCATCTGAAACAAAGGGATTGCTGCAACTGCCCCTGTTCCCTCTCCAAGACACATTCCTGCCTGGATTACCGGCTGTTTTCCCAAAACTTTTAAAACTTCCTTTGCTGCCGGTTCTGCAGAAACATGGGAAGCTAACATGTAATCCTTTGCTGTTGGACATATCACTGCCGCCGCAAGTGCCGCAGCTGCTGAGATAAATCCATCGATCACCACAGGAATCTGGTATATTGCACCACCCAGAAAAATGCCTGT
>CAJMNU010000255.1 GCA_905214855.1 uncultured bacterium
GCCCAAAAATGCATTGAAAAATTTCCACATTTCCCGTTCCTCTGGCACACAAAATTCCTTGATCGGCAACATATGAGTCACTACAACTGCCGGATAATCTATATACTCTTTTAACTGTTTCTCCAAATGGTTTAGCATCTGTTCCAAGCATCCTTTGTTGTCAGCCGTCCATTGATTCTTCAGACGATCCTGCCATATCCTGCCCTCATGTTCCATCGTTTCCAATTCTTCAAAACCATATTCTTTGGAGGCAAAAGAATAATCATACCAACCAATATCCCCAATCACAACAAAAGGTCCGTTTTCCCCTTTTAGAACAATCGGATGGTCGCAAAGGCATCTGGGATCTTCCTTATATATTTGATAGATCTCATCTGTTGAAACTTCCTCAAGATGTTCACTCCACATATCATGATTTCCTGGAACATACAAAACTCGACTGCCTGACTGCTTTTCCAGTTCTTCCATTGCTTCCTTCACATATACTGCATTTTCGCAAATATCCCCTGCCACAAGCAAAACATCTGCTCTATGTTTTTTCAGGTAAGAAGCCAAACAATCTATGACCGGAAATTTTTCATTAATATCAATATGTAAATCCGAGATCACTGCAATTTTCATCCCTATTCTCTCTTCCCCTCTTTGTTTAAAATAACGTTATCTGCATAGTGGCACGCTGCCATCCATCCGCTTTCTATTTCTCTCAATTGTGGTTTTTCTGTCTTACAGAGTTCTGTGCAAAAAGCGCAGCGAGTATGGAACGGACAGCCAGATGGCGGATTGGATGGGCTTGGCACATCTCCCTGCAATACAATACGCTCCCTTTGTTCTCCATCTTCTCCTATAGAAGCAGAAAATAACGCCTGTGTATATGGATGTCTGGCATGATATGTGATCTGCTCCTGACTTCCAATCTCCACAATATTTCCCAGATACATAATTCCAATTCTATCAGACATATAAGAAACTACATTCAAATCATGGGAGATGAATAAATACGTCAGTCCATATTCCTTCTGTAATTCTTTCATAAGGTTCAGAATCTGTGCCTGTACGGATACATCCAAAGCCGAAACTGGTTCATCTGCTACTACAAATGCCGGATTGAGAATCAAAGCAAGGGCAATGCTCACCCTCTGGCGCTGTCCTCCCGAAAGCTGTCTGGGATATCTGTCTTTATAGGTGGCATCCAAACCTACTACTTCCAGCATATGATCTACCAACACTTCCCTTTTCTCTTTTTCCATTTCCTTGTGATGGATTTTTAAAGGTTCTTCCAATAGCCATCCAATCTTCTTTTTAGGATTAATAGAAGAATAAGGATCTTGAAACACCATCTGAATGTCTTTTCTCAATATTTGAAACTGCTTGTCTGTCATATGTGTGATATTTGCACCTTCAAAATAAATCTCTCCACTGTCTGCATTCAAAAGGTGTACTAACAAATTCCCTGTAGTAGATTTACCACATCCAGATTCACCAACCAGCCCCAAAGTCTCTCCTTTATGAATATCAAAACTGATATGGTCAACTGCCTTTACCTGACGTTTTGCTCCATCCAAATATGTCTTTGTGACCTGTTTCAGCGATACCAATGTCTCGCTCATCCTACCATTCTCCCTTCCTGACCTCCATCTTCCTTCTTGATTTCCGATTCCATCCTGATTTTTTTCATAGTATCATCTTTCTCTTGACTAACAGCATTCTTTTTCTCCTCTATAGCCCGAAATGCACTCTCAATCTCATTTGGACTTAAATGGCAAAGAAGTGTCCTGCCATTATAGGCATATTCTGTCGGTGTCTGTTCTCTACAGATCGTCTCACAACAACAGCAACGATTAGCAAATGGACAGCCCTGCTGACTGCGCAAAAA
>CAJMNU010000256.1 GCA_905214855.1 uncultured bacterium
GCTAGAGAGATTTTAAAAAAAGTAACATCCATAAAGGATATTTGTCCGGAAAATCTGAAGACAGAAGAGGAAAGTATAAAAGAAATCCTGATAAAACATATCAATATGGCAGATGGCAGTGTAGATATTGAGATAGAGGTGGATGAAAGTTTTTATTATCAGATACTGAGTGATTATGTGGGAATGCCGATTGAGGGTGAATATCAGCTTATGCAGACGCTTCAGGAGCTTGCAAAAATGAGGGGAGAATATGAAAAAGTACAGAATGCGATGACTCAAGTCCGATTAAAAGGATATGGTGTGGTGACACCAGAGCGCTCTGAGATCGTGTTAGATGAACCAGCTATTGTAAAACATGGAAATAAATATGGTGTTAAAATGAAGGCAGAAGCACCATCCATTAATATGATCAAAGCACATATTGAGACAGAGATCGCACCGATTGTAGGAAGTGAACAGCAGGCACAGGATTTGATCGATTACATAAAAGAAAGTTCAAAAGAGAGTGAGGAAGGGATCTGGTCAACGAATATTTTCGGAAAATCAATTGAACAGATCGTAGAGGATGGAATTCAGGCAAAGGTATCACAGATGACAGAAGAGTGTCAGATGAAGCTTCAGGATACGCTGCAAAAAATCATAAATGACAGTAACGGAGGAATGATCTGTATTATCATTTAAAGATAGAAAAAGGAGTTTTTGTTGCGTAAATGTATCTGAAATGGTACACTATAAGAAAAAGAACACAGGCGGCATAAGGGCTGCCTGTCACAAGACCATGTCAGAAAGGAAGGGTTTTATGAGGCTGATGTTTATTGGAGCTGACCATGAAGTGACTGGCAGCTGTCATTATGTTGAAGTAGGAAATACCCGTTTTATTGTGGATTATGGTATGGAGCAGGGGAGTAACCCATTTGAAAATGCACCACTTCCTGTCCCAGTAGGGGAGCTGGATTTTGTACTGATCACACATGCACATATTGACCATACGGGACTGCTGCCTCTTTTGGGGGCAAGAGGATTTAAAGGACCGGTATATGCGACCATTCCAACTTGTGATCTTTGTGATATTATGCTGCGTGATACTGCACATATCCAAGAGATGGATGCAGAGTGGAGAAATCGTAAGGCAAGACGTGCAGGTCGTCAGGAGACACCGCCTCTGTTTTGCATGGAAGATGCAGAGAGTATGTTAAAACAATTCGTGCCATGTTCCTATGATACAGTGATCGAAGTTGCCCCAGAGGTAAAGATCCGTTTTATAGATGCAGGACATCTGCTTGGTTCTGCTTCTATTGAAGTATGGCTGAAAGAAGATAATGTGGAGAAAAAGATTGTTTTTTCTGGCGATATCGGTAATTTTAATAAGCCATTGATACGAGATCCACAGTATGTCAAAGAGGCTGACTATGTGGTGATGGAGTCCACATATGGGGATCGCTATCACCAAAATGGAAATAATCATATCAATCAGCTTGCTGCTATCATACAGAGAACACTGGATGCTGGAGGCAATGTAGTTATTCCTGCTTTTGCGGTAGGACGTACACAGGAGATTTTATACTTTATCAGGCATATTAAGGAGGAAGGGCTGGTTACAGGACATGATGGATTTCCGGTGTATGTGGACAGCCCTTTGGCAGTCGAGGCAACCAGTGTATTTAAAAATAATATGACGATCTGTTATGATGAAGAGACAAGGAAGCTTGTGGAGAAGGGAATCAACCCCATTTCTTTTCCAGGACTGTATCTTTCTATAACCAGTGAGGATTCCAAGGCGATCAACTATAATATGTCACCAAAGGTTATCATATCTGCAGCGGGTATGTGTGATGCAGGACGTATTAAGCATCAC
>CAJMNU010000257.1 GCA_905214855.1 uncultured bacterium
TATATTGAATATCAAGTGACAGATCCGATCAAAGCGGTACAGCATGAAGAATCGTATCAGGAGATCATAAAGAATCTTGCTCAAAGTTATATTCGTGATACAGTGGGAATCTATAATGTGGATGATGTGATTACAACTGGTAAGACAGAGATTCAGGGAATTGTAAAAGAAAAACTGAGAAATCGTCTGGAACAGGAAGATATTGGATATGGGATTTATAATGTAACAATACAAGATTCTGAGCTTCCGACAGAAGAAGTAGGCAACGCATTTAAGAGTGTGGAAGATGCAAAACAGGGCATGGAAACTGCTTTAAATAATGCAAACAAATATAAGAGTGAGCAGATCCCAAAAGCAAACGCACGGGCAGATAAAATTTTGCAGGAAGCAGAAGCCTATAAACAGGAAAGAATCAATGAGGCGAATGGACAGGTAGCAAGATTTGAGAGTATGTATGCAGAATATTCCAAGTATCCTTTGATCACGAAAAAAAGAATGTTTTATGAAACAATGGAAGAAATTTTGCCAGAATTAAAGGTCATCATTGACAGTGGGGATGGTACACAGACTTTACTGCCTTTAGAGCCGTTTAATAGCTTTGATACAAAATCTACAGGAAATACAGGAAGTTCTTCTGGAACAAATGGTGCCCAGGTACAACAGAGCGTGACACCAACACAGCCACAGCCAGATGCAGTGGAATAAAGGGGGTAAGATGATGGAAAAGAAAGAAAAACGTAAAAATTTGCCATTGAAAGTGATTCTTGTAGTTCTTGCCGCATTGTTTTTGCTGCGTGCTTCTATTGTAGAAACATATAATAATGAATATGTTTTGATCAAACAGTTTGGAAAAGTGGTGCGTGTTGTTTCTGAACCAGGACTTTCCTTAAAGATTCCATTTATTCAGAACACACAGAGTATCCCAAAATATAAGATGATCTATGATTTAGTTCCAAGTGAGGTAAATACAAAGGATAAAAAGGTGATGGTCGTGGACAGTTTTGCACTTTGGGAAGTGACAGATCCTTTGAAATATCTAAGTTCTCTTGGGGCAAACAGAACCAATGCAGAGACTCGTATTGGCAATATTGTCTATAACAGTGTAAAGAATATTATCAGCGCCACAGATCAGGCAGATATCATCAGTGGAAGAGATGGTAAGCTGGCTGAGATGATCACGGCAAATATAGGAAACAGTTTGGATTCTTATGGCATCCATGTATTAAAAGTGGAGACAAAACGCTTGGATCTTCCTGATAGTAATAAAGAGAGCGTATATCAGCGTATGATCTCTGAGAGAAAGAACATTGCGGCTGGATATACAGCTGACGGTGAGTATCAGTCAAATGTGATCAAGAATGAGACGGATAAACAGGTCAGCATCACAGTTTCTGAGGCTGAGGCGAAAGCAGAACAGATTAAGGCAGAGGGCGAAGCAAAATATATGGAGATTTTAAGTCATGCCTATAATGATGCACAGAAAGCCGATTTTTATAATTATGTACGTTCTTTAGATGCATTGAAAGCTACCTTAGTTGGAAATAATAAGACGATCATTTTGGATGAAGACTCTGAGATGGCAAGAATTTTGCAGGGAAACTGGGAATAAGATACACAAAAAGATCGTATAGTGCAGGAGTAAAAAAGAAAATTGCAGATAAGACGTAAATGAAAGGTCTATTGTCAACCTAAAATTAAAACAAGGTTGACAATAGACCTTCTTTTTTATATGATAAAGGCAAATAGGAAAAGAAAAGAGGAAAACATGATGTTTCAAAAAGAAAAAAAGATTTCAATGGAAAACTGGATCCGAATGGGGCTTTTAGCAGCTTTGATGTGTGTCTCTGCTTA
>CAJMNU010000258.1 GCA_905214855.1 uncultured bacterium
TTTCCTCTCCTTTCCTTTCTGCTTGTACAAAGTCTTTCTTTTGTCTGTCAGAAATATATTCTAAACATATCTTCTGACATATGATGTTCCTTGTTATCTTTTCTACTACAATATATTTATGGTTAATATCCCTTTTTATTTTAGATGATACAGATATGTCATCTCTGTCTCTTCCCCTCCGATAAACATGGTATGCATATCTTGGATCAGATATCCAATAGACATGGACTGCTGGTATAGATCATTGGAAGTACACCAGACATTTCCATCCTGAACAGCCTTAAAATCTTTCAGCACCCCACACTTATCTAACAGTTCTTCCAAAGAATCCACACCACCATCTATCGCACTATTATAAATCAAAAAATCTGCATCTTTTGCCCCATAATAGAATTCTTCCACCTGCATATTCATGGTAGAACGTGCTGATTGAGGATCTCCCAGATCTTCAAACACATATTCACCTCCCGCCAGTCTGATCATTGCCGGAACATAATCTGATGACTGACGTACCTGAACCATACCATTAGAAGTAATAAAAAAGAAGGCTGCCGTCTTTCCTGTCTTCTGTTCTGCCATAACTTTTTGCACTTGTTCTTCCTGTTCTGCAAAGATCTGTTCTGCCATCTCTTCTTTTCCAAGCAGCACACCATAACATTTGATCCATTCCATTCTTCCCATTGGATGTGACTCATAACTGGAATGATCCACAAACACAGGTATTCCAAATCCCTCCAGTTTCTCCATCACCTCCGGAACATGAAGGATCATCTTATTTTCAATCGCAAGAGGACAATTTTTCGCCAAGATCTGTTCATAATCTGGTTTATTATATTTTCCGGCATAGACCATATCTCCTCTTTGCATTGCTTCTTTTGCTTCGTTTATATACCATCCATCCGCTTGTTGTCCTGATAAAGTAATGGTATCAATTGCCTCCAGATAGCGGAACATATCCATAACAGCTGATGCTGCAAGATACAAATGATTTAAAGGCTGTTGAAGGACAACAGTTCCCTCTTCCAGACCTTTCACATTTTTTTCTCCCTCAGGAATCACAAAATAGCTACTGCCATCCGCCAACCGGATCATTCGATAGCCATTCTGATACTTCTCTACTTCAAAATTTTTCGCATAGGAAAGCTCCAACTTTCCCTCAGATACCAGATCCTTTAACTCCAAATCTGCTCTCTGTCCTGTGGCAGACTCCTGATCTATATTGGAGCTTTCTGTATCCTGTGAAGTAGTCTGGTCAGTCTCTGTTTTCATTCCACAACCTGTAAAAAGCAGATTTCCCATCAAAAACACTGCACAAAATCCCAGAATCACTTTTCTTTTTAAATTTATTTTCATTTCCCTGTACCTTTATTACTCTGCTGGTTTCATGGTGTCTGAATGAAATGTAATGCTGTATTCGATCTCACGCGGTTTACTCATAGCAATGGTATCTCCTATCACAGAAATAGTTTCATCCAGAGCTTTGACAGGAATCTGAAAGACAGAGCCTCCCTCTGTGCTGATCGGAAGATATTTCTCATTCTCTACGATCATGTAGTCATAATTTTCACTGCTCCACTGTATTGTTGCCGTCTTTTGTCCATTCTCTATATTCAAAACAACCGGAGAGAGGATCGTTGCTTTTTTACTGCCTCCCTCCATCGTGATCTCCACGGTGTAACTACCATCTTTTACTTCCATTTTTTGATTTGTCATACTATTTTCTGTATCTTGTGTTGTCTCATCTGCTTTCTGTGCTTCTTTTTTCAGACTGGAAGACAAAAACGTGATCTGACGGTCATACCATGTTTCTTTCTTTTTGCTATAGGCGGCACATGTGATCGGTTCAT
>CAJMNU010000259.1 GCA_905214855.1 uncultured bacterium
CTCTGCTTCAATCTTCTTAATAATCTCGTTCATCGTGTGAACCTCCTCTAATGAATTTGATGTTCTTACTCATTTCAAAAATCTATACTGATTTTTGTTGTCGGGAGCAGCCCCGCTGTATGACAGAGGAACATCTCGTATTGTCACAACTTCTTAACTTTACCATAACTTTTATTTATTTTCAAGAGTTTTTTCTATTTTTTCTTTTTCCAGTCTGTCTTCTCTTTTATTTTTCTCTTGCACTGCATTTTCTTCTAACTGTTTCTCATCAGATCGTTGTTTTTTTGATGTTTCCTGTTCCAACATCCTCAGATATTTTTGATCTTTTTTATCTAATATTGCATCCTTTAAAAGCTCTGGTCGTCTCTCCCATGTACGCTTTAACGATTGCTCTCTTCTCCACTGATCGATCTTTGCATGATGACCGGAAAGCAATACATCAGGAACTTTTTTATCCATAAACACTTCCGGACGTGTATATTGAGGATATTCAAGTAGATTATCATGAAAGGATTCAAACTCAGCAGAATCTTCATTATTTAAGACCCCGGGAACCAGACGTGAAATACAGTCAATCATCATCATTGCAGGCAATTCTCCTCCTGTAAGGACATAATCTCCTGCTGAAACATAGTCTGTTGCGATCAGCTCCAGAACTCGTTCATCAACACCTTCATAATGTCCGCACAAAAAGACCAGTTCGTCCTCTTTTGCCAGTTCTTCTGCCATTTTTTGATGAAAAACCTCTCCTTGGGGAGTCAGATAGATCACTCTTGGTTTTTTACCGTTTTCAGAACTTTGGCATAGATCCATATAAGCATCATAAATAGGACCTGGCTGCATAACCATACCAGCTCCCCCTCCATAAGGATAATCATCCACATGGTGATGCTTGTCTTTTGAATAATCACGGATATTGACCGCATGGATTGACACCAATCCCTTTTCTGTTGCCCTTCCTATAATACTGGTGTTCAATCCCTGTGTTACCATATCCGGAAATAATGTCAATATATGAAACTTCATTTCTTTTTTCTCCTACAGTAGACCATCCATAATATGAACTAAAACTCTTCCTTCTTCCAGATCTACCTTCAGGATACATTCCGGGATAACAGGAAGGAGAACTTCCTTTCCATCCACAGTTTTGACGATATAGACATCGTTCGCCCCTGTCTGCATCACTTCCTCCAGTGTGCCAAAAAGCTCGTCCTTATCGGTGTATACTTCCAGTCCGATCAGATCTGCGATAAAATATTCTCCTTCTTCCAGTTCTATTGCATGTTCTCTATCCACCAAAAGATCGCAGCCTTTATATTTTTCAATCTCATTGATATCATTAAATTCCTTAAACTTTAAAATCACCATGTTTTTAAAGTACTTTACTCCTGTTACATTCAGAGCGATCTTTTCTCTTCCTGTATCCAGCCATACCTCTTTTAAATCATCAAAGCGTTTATTATCATCCGTTGTAGGGTATACCTTTACTTCTCCCTTAATACCATGGGTGGAAGAGATCACGCCAACTCGTAAAAATTCTTCCATATTTTTCCTCGCCTTTCTATCCTGTTTCTGTGAACTAGCCATCATCTAAAGGTCATAAGTTTTCTGGCTAAAATGTTATAAAAGAAAAAAAGAGCCTCTGCAAAATCAAAATTTCACCCTGCACATACTCCATATCCTTCCTCCACCTAACGGTTTCATCTCTATATAGGATATGTGCAGGAAGAAACCTTGCTTTACAGCTGCCCTTCTGCTTACTGGATTTCCACAATCACTTTTTTTTCTTCCTTAGAAGCTGCTGCTTTTACTACGGAACGGATTGCTTTGGCGATTCTGCCTTG
>CAJMNU010000260.1 GCA_905214855.1 uncultured bacterium
ACCTTCTGATCCGCAGTATATTCCGCCATATGGATTATTTGATCGAAAAAATTCAGGCATTTGGAAAAGGGAAAACGCTCCCTGCAGACAGTCAATATGACTATAAAGACAGGCAGGATGAGATTGGTCAGCTTCATCGTGCATTTGATGAAATGACACACAGTGTCAAAGTATTAAGAGATGAAAATTATGACAAACAGTTACTTCTTCGGGATGCAAAGATCCGCATCTTGGAACAGCAGATCAACCCGCATTTTTTATACAACACTTTGGATACGATCAATTGGATGGCTCAATCTTACCATGCAGATGACATCAGTGTCATGGTACGTTCTCTTGGGAAGCTCTTTCGTGCTTCTATCACGGGAAATAAAGATCTGATCCCCCTTTTTGAAGAGCTGGAATTTCTGGATAATTATATTCAGATCCAAAAAATACGATTTAAAGAACGGCTGGATTTTCAAATCTGTACACCGCCTTCTCTTGCATCTATCCAAATTCCAAAATTATGTATCCAGCCTCTTGTAGAAAATGCCATTAAATATTCCATGGAATGCAGCGATGAAACCTGTGTCATCCGAGTCAATATCACAGAAGAGGCAGAATATTACCGGATTCAGGTTTCTAACAGTGGTTCTTCTTTTGAAGAAAATCTTTTGACACATTTGCAGCAAAAAACCACACAACCTCAGGGAAGCGGTGTAGGACTTTTAAATATCAACTCCCGTCTTCAACTCTTATATGGGGAACAATATGGTCTGCACATCCACAATGAAGATGGTATGGCAATTGTCATTTTAAGGATACCAAAACAAACAGATTCTGATAATAGGAGGTCCTAACGTGTTAAGACTCATGATTGTAGATGATGAAGAAATTATACGCACTTCCATCTCAAAAATGATTGATTTTGAAAGTATTGGATATGAACTAGTTGCCACAGCAAAAAATGGCATGGAGGCATATGATATCCTGCGTGACGAATACCCAGACGTCATTATCACTGACATTCGCATGCCTGTCTTAAATGGTCTGGAATTAATCGAAAAAGCCAAAAATATTGATTCAAATATTGATTTTATCCTTCTTTCTGGATATGGAGAATTTGATTATGCCAGACAGGCAATGCAGTACGGGGTACGTTATTATCTGTTAAAACCCACAGATTCTCAGGAATTGATCTCCTCTCTCATCCAAATCCGCCAAGAACGAGAAGAAAAGCAGAAACAGGAGAATCAAAAACAGCGCAATTTTCTTGATGAGTTACAGTTTCCTCTCCAAACAAGTTTCATTATAGAAGCTCTTTCCTACACAGACTTTACTGCAACATGGCAAAAATATCAGGAATTGCTTTCTTTTCCCGACAACTGCCAAAATTGCTGTATCTGTTCTTTTATAGAGGAATCTTTCCTAGATTCTTTTGTGGGTGATGCAAGACGTTATATTGAATCTCATGGTCTCACACTCTCTTTTCCTGTCATTTATGTCAAAAACAGTGTGATTTTTATTTTTCCAGCTAAATCTCTTTTGACACAAGAAGTTTTGCAAAAAGAATTGTCCTGCCTTTCTTATCCGAAACAGTCTGTAGAGCCAATGATTCAGTTTCTCCATTTCTGCGACACACAAGCTCTCTTTGAGACTATCTTAAAAAAGATCTCCCGTTACAGCAGGATCTTTCTTCTTGATGAAAAACAACGTCATCATGAAATCCGAAATAATCTCAGTGCACCATGGAAAATTGAAAAACTGGGAGAAGAAATCTTTCATGCACAGGACACCACAGAGATTACAGAACTTTTAACCAGTACCTTTTCGC
>CAJMNU010000261.1 GCA_905214855.1 uncultured bacterium
TATTTTGACTAAATTGTACTAAAATTGTACAGAACCGCTTGCGCCTTTCCTGTGACCAATGGTATGATAGAAACGTATTTTTATGCCAGACAGATTTCTGGCAATCCTACAATGTCAAAAAACAGTATACTTATCAGGAGGATATTACAATGTCAAACGACTATGTCTTTAAAGACACCATCCCCATTGCTCCCCTAAAAATCGCTGCTTTAGAGAGCTGTCGGGAACTTGCTCAAAAAGTAAACGATTATATCGTCACATTCCGCCAAAATGATGTCAAAGAACTTCAAAAGCGTCAGGAAAGTCTGCATTTTCGTGGATACGATGCTTCTTCCTATCTTTTAAATCTGGACTGTCCGCGTTTTGGCACAGGAGAAGCAAAAGGTACTATTTTAGAGTCCGTACGTGGTACAGATATCTATGCTATGGTAGATGTCACCAATCACAGTATTCCCTATAAAATTTTTGGACAGACAAATCATATGTCACCAGATGATCACTATCAGGATCTGAAACGTGTGCTTGCTTCCTCTCTTTCCACAGCTCACCGTGTCAATGTCATCATGCCTTTTTTGTATGAAGGTCGTCAGCACAAACGCAGTAAACGTGAGTCTTTAGACTGTGCTATGGCACTTCAGGAACTGACTGATATGGGTGTCAATAATATTTTTACCTTTGATGCACACGACCCAAGAGTGCAAAATGCCATCCCTCTTCACGGATTTGACAATTTCATGCCTGCTTACCAGTTTATCAAGACTCTGTTCGCACATGATACTAGCTTGAAACTGGATAAAGATCATCTAATGATCATCAGCCCAGATGAGGGAGCGATGGATCGTGCTGTCTATCTTGCCAACAATCTCGGTGTAGACATGGGTATGTTCTATAAACGCCGTGATTACTCTACCATTATTGATGGAAGAAACCCGATCGTTGCCCATGAATTCCTAGGTTCTTCTGTCAAAGGAAAAACAGTCATCATTATTGATGACATGATCTCTTCAGGCGAAAGTATGTTAGACACCGCACGGGAATTAAAAGAACGTCAGGCAGATAAAGTCATCATCTGCTGCACTTTCGGTCTGTTCACCAATGGTTTGGAAAAATTTGATGAATTCTATGACAGAGGTTTTATTGATTATGTCATCACCACAAACTTAAATTACAGAAGTCCAGAACTTCTTCAGAGAAACTGGTATCTGGAGGCAGACATGAGCAAATATCTTGCTGTCATTATTAACACACTCAACCATGATGTCTCCATCAGCAGCGTGCTGTCCCCTACCGCCCGCATTCAAAAACTTGTACAAAAATATCATAATCGTTAATTTTCTTTCAGGGCATACTCTCAAAAAGCTTAGGGTATGCCTTGTTTTATATTCATTTTTATTCTATAAGCCCTAAAAAAGCACAAAGATTTCCTCTCTGAGTTCCCATAATACGATGTGAAAATAAAAGATCTGGGTTACATCTTGTACAAACATTTGTCACAGCAATATTTTTTTCTTTCACACCTGCATCAAGCAATACATTTCGATTCGCTTCCCATAAATCTACCAGATATTTGCCTGGCTCTGGCTTTTTACAGAGCATAGACTGATTTTCCTCCCCTGTAAACTCCTTTCTAAACTCTTCTGCCACTTCTTCTCCCACTTCAAAACAGGATGCACAGATACTAGGACCAATACAAGCAATCACATCCTCTGGTCTTGTCCCATACTCTGCCTGCATTGCCTCCACTGTTTTTTGTCCCATTCTTTTCACAGTTCCTCTCCATCCAGAATGAGAAAGCCCTACT
>CAJMNU010000262.1 GCA_905214855.1 uncultured bacterium
TCCTCAAAGGTATTCCTTGCATTTGCTCTTGCTGTATCATTCAACATGGTACTCTTTGTCAGCAAAATCTGTGCTGCTGTCTGATTATACTCCGCAAATAAACGCTGATATACCATCATCAGTCTTGCCTGTCCCACCGCAGCATATGCCTGTTTTTTAGATACGGTATCCGGTTTCTGGCTATGTCCAAGTGCCTGTCTGCCTGCAGCGATCGCCCCAGACGAAACCAAAACAACATCTTTTCCTTCTCCTTTTAAATCACTGATCACACGTATCAGTTTTTCAATCTTTCCAAGATTCAGATCCCCTGTTCCTTCATGTGTCAAAGAAGAAGAACCAATCTTGATCACAATCCTCTTCTTCCCACATAATCTGTCTCTTTCCTTTTCCTCCTCAGCCAATCTGTCGTGTTCCATATGCCCATCCACCTTTCCTTTTGATATTCCTTGTTCGCTATCTGCTCATTGGCTAGCTAAGGATCTTTTTGTATCTTTCTAAGTATTTTCTCCATAGCATCCTTATCGCAATGGTGCAAATCTACTTGCAATCGCTTCTGCTACCTTGATCCCATCCATCGCAGCAGATGTAATACCTCCCGCATATCCTGCACCTTCTCCACATGGAAACAGCCCTTTTATCTCACTTTCAAAATCCGTTCCTCTATCAATACGCACAGGAGAAGAGGTTCTGCTTTCTACGCCAGCCAAGATGGCATCTGACCGTGAAAATCCACGGATTTGATCTTCAAACTGCTCTACACCTTCTATTAAGGATACAGAAAGAACTTCTGGAAGGACATCCCTTAGATTTCCAAATTCCCATCTACCACAAAATGCTGGCTCTACATCAAAAAACTTGTGGCTCATCTTATTCTCTTTAAAATCTCCATACAATTGAACTGGGATCTTTCCTTTCGCAGCATGAAAAGCCGCCTTCTCTAACCTTCTCTGAAAAGCTACCCCTCCAAGTGGTGTCGGATCCAAAAAATCATCCGGTGTTACAGAAACTATCAAAGCACTGTTCGCATTTATTCCATCTCTGCTGTGATAACTCATTCCATTTATGGCAAGATGTCCCTCTTCAGAAGAGGCATTCACCACATAACCGCCTGGACACATACAAAAAGAATAGACTCCTCGCCCAGTTTTTGCCTGGTGGGTCAGTTTATAGCTGGCAGCTCCCAGACCAGCCCCATCTGCTGCTCCATACTGGGATACATTGATCCATTCTTGTGGATGCTGGATCCTAAGCCCCACTGCAAAAGATTTTGCACGCATCGGAACTTGTTTTTTGAACAGACACTCAAATGTATCTCTAGCTGAGTGACCAACTGCCAATACACATACACTGGTCTTGATCCATTCACGTCCATTGACTTCTACAGCGCATAACCTGTCTTTCTCAATATGAAAATCTGTCACCTGGCTCAGAAAGCGCACCTCCCCGCCAGCTTCTTGAATCTGACGACGCATCGTTTTTACTACTTTCATTAACACGTCTGTTCCAATATGGGGTTTATTGACATATAAAATAGAGGGATCTGCTCCTGCCTCCACAAAAATCTCCAATACTTTCTGATTTCTCTTTGCTGCATCCTTTACCAAAGTATTTAACTTCCCATCTGAAAATGTCCCCGCACCTCCCTCTCCAAATTGTACATTAGACTGAAGATCCAAGGTCTCATGTTCCCAGAATGTATCTACCTTCTGCTTCCTAGTGTCCACATCTTCCCCTCGTTCTAAAATCAAGGGACAATATCCGTGACGA
>CAJMNU010000263.1 GCA_905214855.1 uncultured bacterium
TTAGTACGACTGGGCAGTTACAAGCCCATGACCTTTAGGTCGTGGGTAGTTGACAATCTAGGTGTTAGATTACGAAAAAACAATCGAATGGAAGATTTTGCTAAATAAAAGAGACAGAAGATGTCAGACAATGTGTCTGCTTCTTCTGTCTTTGTTGTTTCAGGAGCAAAATATATTAGAATATGCAGGGATTGCTGTGTGTCAGGTTTGACTTAGTGTATAGTTCCCTTTATGATCGGTGACAAGTGTTTATAAATCAGAAACGTGATCAAGACACTGCACATCCCTTTTAAAAATGTAAAAGGCATATTGAACCAAAGAAGGCAGTCCCAAAGATCAGTTACATTTGGATTTAGGATCTGATATGCCTGAATGATCCTGTCCATTGGCATAAAATTGGAATAGACAGGATAAACGATATAATAGTTGGTTATGGTGCTGAGTGCTGCCATGATTATTGCGCCAAGAAAAGAGCCAAGTAAAGCATGTTTTCGGGATTTTTTCTTTAAATAGAGCAGTCCGGCAGGGACAACAAAAAAGACACCGAGAAGAAAATTGGATAATTCACCGACACCTCCGGTGGTGCTGAATGGAAGGTTGACCAGATTTTTGATCAGACAAACCATAGCCCCAGCAGAAGGACCAAGTGAGAATGTGGCGATCAGGGCAGGTAACTCTGAAAAATCCAATTTAATAAAACTGGGCATAAATGGGACATTGAAACTGAAAAACATAAGAACAGCGGATACAGCTCCCATCATGGCGATCACTGCCATACGACGGACTTTCTGATCCAAAGA
Organism: uncultured bacterium; assembly: GCA_905214855.1. GTDB lineage: Bacteria > Bacillota > Clostridia > Lachnospirales > Lachnospiraceae > CAJMNU01. Next base: position 801 of record CAJMNU010000263.1, read on the forward strand.
ACGGTTTTTAGATGATACTTTGGTATTTTGTTTCATTATAACATTCCTCCATAAATTCTTTCATCCAGACTATACTGTTGGTTTGAGATTTTCACTCAATCGACCTCTTTTTGAGGTTCGCGGACTGATATCACCGCCACTCGCGAATTGGCATTAAGCCTCACTCTGCCCTGAAGGTTGGGGAAGTTTGCACTCTCAATCTTCAATTGTTTGAAATGGGACAGTAGAGCATGGAATATAGGATATTTCATGTCATCTGTCAGGTTTCCTATGCTTCTGAAACAAATCCATTATATAAAAGAAGATAGAGAATGTAAAGAAGAAAAATGAAAGGTGTTGAAATGGAGATTATCATATCAGAATTGTATTTGCTGATCAAAGATTTTGTAAGCCGATAGTTGTATCAACTTAGCTATTGCTAATAGAATATAGTGAATTATCACTACCTTTATGTGGTGGGTAGTTCATAGGGATTTAGGCAAAAAAGGAACGCTGCAACATAGGTGATTATTTACCTATGTTGCAGCGTTCCTTTTTTGTGAAAACATTTGCAAAATCTTACAAAGAAAAATGGGGATTGTTTTGAATAGCATTAGAAAACAGGAAACCAGCAGCTAAGAAACAGAATATTAGGAGAGAAAAAGCTGGATGTTCACAGAAAAATCACATTATCTGTAAAAACAAAACACAAAATGAACAAATTTTATTGTTATTTTAGAAATGGTTAAAATCAGACAAGAGAGGAGTAAAGATATGAAAAATCAGATGATAGCAGCATCTGCAGCAGTTATTTTTGCAGTGTCAGCCTGTGTTCATATGACGGCTGAGGCATCTTCTACATTTGCATTGAGAGAGAAAGTGGTCAGTATGGCAGGTATCATGGATGTGACAGGCAATGGGAATGATAATGTTTCCAGAGGGGAGTTTGCCAGAATGTTGGTAATGGCAACAC
>CAJMNU010000264.1 GCA_905214855.1 uncultured bacterium
TACTTGTTTTTTTGTTTTTCAATCAAGTACAAATTTTTTAAAATAGGTATTGACTGTACTGTTACTGTACAGTTTAGAATACAGAAGAAATAGAAAAAGTAAAGGAAAGGCAAAGGGAATTTATGAAAAAGATGAGGGTCATGGCTATGGCAGGTATTTGTGTAGTTGTTATTATTGGAGCGTTGTGGGGGTGTTTTGGAGAAAAAATAAAAATACTTTATACATCTTTAAAAAGTTTTAAAGATGAAAATTTGGCATATACATTTCAACATACTCCTAAAATACAGCCAACAAGAAAAATAAGCAGAGGAGAACATGAATTTCAGTTTTCAAAAGAAGAAAATATTGAATTAAAAGATGGTTTTTATTTCGAAGATACTTTTTATCCATCTGAAAAATTTATGGAAGATACGAAAACTTCAGCCTTACTTGTTGTGAAAGACGATGTGATCCAGTATGAAAAGTATTTTTTTGGAGGTGATGAGACTACATTGTTTTCTTCTAATTCTATGGGAAAATCATTTGTATCAGCCTTGATGGGAATTGCTGTATCAGAAGGATATATTCAAAGCATTGAAGATCCAATTGGGAAATATATTCCTGAATTTGTAGGAACAGAATTGGAATCTATTCCTATTAAGGCATGTCTTCAGATGGCTTCTGGAATTCATTTCGATGAAGAGAAAGATATGAGTGGATTTTCTATGCGTACATTGATGGGAAAACCATCAATGAAAGTAATCGCAAAATATGGTGTACAGGAAGAACCTTATACATACCGCAGATATTTGAGTATTAACACAGAGATTTTAGGACAGATCATTAAAAACACCACGGGATGTGGTCTGGCAGAATATATGGAAAAAAGCTTTGGAAAAAGATTGGTGCAGAGCATGATGCATATTGGACATTAAGCAATGGAACAGAATTGGCAATGGGAGGATTGAGTGTTTCCATTAGAGATTATGCACGTTTTGCAAGACTATATTTAAAAGATGGTCAATATGATGGAGAGCAGATCCTTACAAAAGATTGGGTAAGAGACAGTATGGATGTCAGCACAGAATATTCCAAGCCAGGAGCAAATGAGGGGGCATATAATACACTTGGATATGGGTATCAGTGGTGGATACCAGAAGGAGATCAAGGTGAATTTATGGCAATCGGTGTGTATGGACAATTTATTTATGTAAATCCATCAAAACAAGTGATCATTGTAAAGACAAGTGCAGATCCTGATTTTATGGCAAAGGGTTATGAGTTAAAACATGTGGAATTTTTTAGAGCTGTCACAGATGGGATTTCATAAAGTTTTTAGAACAGATTTATGATCAATTTTTATTTGTTCCATTTAAATTTATTGTAAAACAGCAAAATATCGGAATAGTGGTGTTATAATAATTAAGAAAATTCACTAAATGATAGTACCAAAATTTAAAAATGTGTTATAATAAGTCTTAGACAGGTCTGTTGCAGCATGGCGGCAGACCTGTTTGAGATTTTTCACCAGAAACTCTAGGGCTTTTCATTCATGGATGAGCGGCTTTTTCATTTGACTATATATAGAACCGAAATAGAAATATAAATAGAATAAGGACGTAGGAGGAGAAAAAAATGTGGTTACTTTTTGCAGTGCTTTCTTCTGTATTTGCAGCATTGACATCTATTCTGGCAAAAATAGGTATTGATGGGGTAAATTCTAATCTGGCAACGGCAATAAGAACAACCGTTGT
>CAJMNU010000265.1 GCA_905214855.1 uncultured bacterium
ATGGTGTTCCTTGTCTGGTTTCTGAGCAGAATACATCAGAATTAATGGCAGAGGTCATTCGTTGGCTGAAAGTAAAATTAGCTCCTTGTATCAGTATTCATGGAGTTTTGGTAGATGTTTTTGGTGAAGGTGTCCTGATCATGGGAGAGAGTGGCATTGGTAAGAGTGAGGCTGCTCTGGAATTGATCAAGAGAGGACATCGTTTGGTGACAGATGATGTGGTTGAGATCAGAAAAGTAAGTGAGATCACTCTGATCGGAAGTGCTCCAGATATTACAAGACATTTTATTGAGCTGAGAGGTATCGGTATCGTAGATGTGAAGACCTTGTTTGGTGTGGAGAGTGTAAAGGATACCCAGCAGATCGATATTGTGATTAAATTAGAGGACTGGAATAAAGATAAAGAGTATGACCGGCTGGGACTGGAAGACCAGTATACAGAATTTCTTGGAAATCAGGTAGTATGTCACAATATTCCGATCCGTCCGGGAAGAAATCTTGCGATCATTGTGGAGACAGCTGCAGTCAATTACAGACAGAAGAAGATGGGCTATAATGCAGCTCAGGAGCTGTATAATAGAGTGCAGGCAAATTTGAACAGAGGATGACAAAAATTAGGATAAGATATGTATATATGGAGGAATTTAGTAGTTGTAGATGGATAAATGGTTAGATGTATTGTCTGATATTGTAAATGAGGAAAATGTCAGATGTAATGAAATGATGAGCGCCCATACAACCTTTCGGATCGGGGGTCCGGCGGACTATTTTGTGATGCCGGAAAATGAATCTATGCTGTTAAAATTGATGGATTTTTGTAAAAAAGAGGGAATTCCTTGGTATGTAGTGGGAAACGGAAGTAATCTTCTGGTAGCAGACAAAGGAATCCGAGGTGTTGTGATCTCTTTGGAAAAAGGATGGAATGATATTCGCATAGAGGGAACAATGCTGTATGTTGGAGGAGGAACGATGTTGTCACGTGCGGCAAAAGCAGCAGCAGATCGTTCTCTGACTGGCATGGAATTTGCAGCTGGAATTCCTGGAACTGTAGGTGGCGCTGTGGTGATGAATGCCGGGGCATATGGTCAGGAGATCAAGGATGTTTTGTGTAAAGTCAAAGTTCTTACAAAAGAGGGAGATATTTGTTGGATCTTGGCACAAGATCTGGAACTGGGATATCGCACAAGCTGTGTAAAAGAAAAGGAATATTTGGTTTTGGAAGCAGTTTTTTGCCTAAATATGGGAGAAAAAGACAGCGTTTATGAAAAAATGGCACAGCTTGCAGCTTCAAGAAGAGAAAAGCAGCCGTTAGAATATCCGAGTGCCGGAAGTACATTTAAAAGACCAGTGGGATTTTTTGCAGGAAAACTGATCGATGATGCGGGTTTGCGTGGATTTTCAGTCGGAGGTGCTGCGGTTTCTGATAAACATTGTGGATTTGTGATCAATAAAGACCATGCGACAGCACAAGATGTGTTGGAATTGTGTGTACAAATACAAAAACAGGTACAGGAACAGTTTGGTGTTTTATTGGAGATGGAAGTTAAAAAAGTCGGTGAGTTTTGATATATGGCTGTTTGGAGGGTAGATAACGGTTGAAGAAATATTATAAAAAGTTATAAATAAGTATTGATTTTTATAACTTATATTGATGGAATAAAGTATAAACATTATAAGGAGGATTTACTTATGAGTAAATAGTATTCTAT
>CAJMNU010000266.1 GCA_905214855.1 uncultured bacterium
ACTCTCTTCTTTCCCTGTTGCACACTCCCAATAATATTCTGGCAATTGAATATTGCAAAGCGATCCAAAAAAGGAAAAGTCCTATCCAGCCGCTCACCATCCTAAGAGAAGGCATGGGATATCACGAATCCTCCCCCCTCGCTGCATCAAACTCCGTTTTTCCGTCTGCCACTTCCATACGCAATCTTCTTCTCTCCATGCAGACTGCCAAAATGGAGCAAACTACACCTTCCCCTATATCTTCCCCACTCCATGATTCCTTACAACATGCTGTTCCCCCAGAGGTTCTCCCCCTTCTTTTAGAGGGCTTTCCTATTTTTACAGATGATATGACACTCCCTTTAAACTATGCTCTTCTTTCTTTACAGCAGCAGGGGATCGCCTATTCTGTGTTTTCAGATATCTCTAAAGAGCTCAGTGAAAGACTAAAACACTGTCTTTTCAATCCTGTCTCTTTTGAAGAAAGAATCGCTCAGTTAAAAACCCGTCAGTATACCTATACCAGAATCAGCCGTGCTCTGATCCATATTCTTCTGGGGATACAGGAAGCAGATGTGATATCTTGGAAAAGTTGTTGATTATGCCCCATATGCCAGAGTTTTAGGTTTTCGCAAAGATGCCGCCTTGTTGCTGCGTGCCATCAAAAAAACCTCATCTATCCCTCTTTTGACACAACCAAAAAATGCAGAACAGTTTCTCTCTCCTGAAGCTGTTTCTTTATTGCGTCAGGATATATTTGCCTCTCATCTTTATCAATCTGTACTGTCATCTAAATACCATATTCCGGCAAAAAATGAATTTCAGTCAGGTCATTCTTTACTTGGCTATTCTGTAAAAGGATCGTCTTGACATATCTTGGTGTCATCCTAAATTCGGACAAACGAAAAGGAATCTAAAAAAAGATCCCTTTTCGTACTGTTCCTGATAGTTATTCTTTCTAAATAGTTATTCTTCCTGATAGCTATTTTTATTCTCCAGATTTTTACTCTTTTTCATCCCATTTTTGAAATGCGATCCTCGGACTTCCATCTTCCATAAAAACGATTCCGCAACGGGAAAATCCATTTTTTTCGAGCATATTCTGCATAGGGATATTCTTCTCATGAGTATCCACACGCAGGTTATGACACTGGCTCAATCCCCACTGCATACAAAAAGAAGCTGCTCCTTTTACAGTTCCCAGAGATACGATCCTGTGGATCACTCCATAGGGTCTGTCATTTGGCCATGCACCATCTACAATTTTCGCATAATTAGGATCTTCTCCCTCCATATACATAAAAACAGCTGCTGGCTCTTTATTCTCTTCACAGATATAAAGGCGACCATCTCGGCAATCATTTTCCACCAGTTCTCTCTGTGGGTATCCCCCGATCCACTGCATCTGATTGCCGTGTTCTCTCATAAACTGTCTTCCTGTCTCATACATGTTCATGATATCATCTATTTCTTCCATAGTTGCTCTGCGAATTTTCATATCATTTCTCCTGATGTTTCTTTTGTTTTTGTCTCCTGCTGTTCTTCTAACGGAAGAAGATGACATATCATAGGTTTCAGGGCAAAAGAATTCAAAATCTGCTGTATCTGTTTTTGATTGCTTTTTCTGTTTCCCTGACGAACCGCACGGATCAATAGATTTTTTGGCGTATGTTCCATATCTATAAATTCT
>CAJMNU010000267.1 GCA_905214855.1 uncultured bacterium
CTGTACAATAAAATCTGCTTCCTCTGCAGCAGTATCAAACTGGCGAAGACGAACCTTTTCCCCCTCTTCATTTGAAGTCCAAAGTGTCTTCTCCTTTCTTCCCTCGTTATGGCTGATCACTCCATTGGCAGCATTCAAAATATTCTGTGTGGAACGGTAATTCTGTTCCAATTTGATCACAGACGCACCCGGAAATGCTTTCTCAAAACTTAGGATATTTTCAATATCTGCCCCACGGAATTTATAAATAGACTGGTCATCATCTCCTACTACACAAAGATTCTGATTCTTAGAAGCCAGAAGCTGTACCAGTTTAAACTGCGCTAAATTGGTATCCTGATATTCATCCACCATAATATAACGGAAACGGTTCTGATAATGTTCTAATACCTCTTTTGAAGTCTGAAACAGCTCCACAGTCTTAACGATCAGATCATCAAAATCCAATGCATTGTTCTCCTTGAGCTGCTTCTGGTACTTTTCATACACTTCTGCTATCTTCTCTTTTCTATAATCTCCTGCTGACTGTGCCGCAAATTCTTCTGGTGTGATCAATTTATCTTTTGCAGAAGAGATATATCCAAGCATTGCCTTTTCTTTATACATCTTTGGATCTAAATCCAACTGTTTGATGATCTGCTTCATTAAAACTTTCTGGTCATCTGTATCATAAATCGTAAAATTGGTATCAAAACCGATCTCACCAATATGCCGTCTCAAAATCCGCACACAAGAAGAATGAAATGTACTGACCCAGATACTCTCAGAGCCAAACCCGATCAGTCTGTCTACACGCTCTCTCATCTCTCCTGCTGCCTTATTTGTAAATGTAATCGCCATGATATTCCATGGATTGACACCCTTTTCCTCAATTAAATAGGCTATCCTGTGCGTCAGCACACGTGTCTTTCCTGAGCCTGCCCCTGCCAGCACCAAAAGAGGACCTTCTGTATGGAATACTGCCTGTCTTTGTCTTTCATTTAAAGAATCATATATACTCATTTTCACATACCACCTTTACCGTAACAGTGTATCATATCCCTTCCTGCCTGTCCATGTTCATTTTTTGTCCTTTTACTGTCTTATGGAAAGTAAACTCCCCATCACCTAAAGAAATTGTGCTTTCTGCCTTGATGCTGTAAAAAAGGATTTTTCAAAATTTGGGATATTTTATTTTTTAATTTCACTTGCCATATAGTAATCAATACTATATAATAGAACACAGAGGTGACAACATGAAATTAGATGAAAAAAAATTAGATGAGCTCTTTCAAAAATTGGACTGTCTGAAACAGATCCCTACCGCAGACATCCCAAACATAGATCTTTATATGGATCAAGTGACAACTTTTATGGAAAAAAATCTGGCTCCGTCCAGACGTTATGCAGAAGACAAGATTCTTACCAAAACCATGATCAATAACTATGCAAAGAATCATCTTCTTCCTCCTCCATCCAAGAAACGCTACAGTAAGGAACACATGCTGATCCTTATTTTTATCTATTACTTTAAAAATCTGATCTCTATCCATGATATCGAACAGATCCTGACCCCGATTGCTGACTCCTATTTCCCAACAGAAACAGCATCCTTGCCTTTAGAAGATGTCTATAATCAGATCTTCTCTTTAGCACCTGCACAGAAAGAACGCATCAAACAGGAGATCA
>CAJMNU010000268.1 GCA_905214855.1 uncultured bacterium
ATGGGAAAGAGGAGGCAGTAATGTTTCAAAAGGCAAAGTATAAGGCAGTGACTGCTCTGAATCTTCCAGGAGATGTTGTGTTGGGGGATGCTCTTCTTTACTTTACAGGCAATCGCAGTCTTGTGATCGTGAACTATAGAAGTATTGTAAAATATGAAGAAGATGAAATTTGGCTTCAGGCAAAAAAATGCCGTATTGTGATACATGGAAAGCGTTTGTGTATTGCATATTATGATGCAGAGGAAATGAAGATCACAGGAACAATACAGATGGTAGAATTTGAATCCTGAGTGGATGTGAAAAGGACTTTCGCAGAAAGAAGGAGGAAAGATTGGTAAAGTGGTTGATGCATATGTGGTGTGGTTATCTGTGTATTATCGTGACAGGAACAGCACCAGAACGTTTTTTTAATATTTGCAGAATGCAGGGAATTGAGATCTGGGAGATTTGTAAGACAGATCAGGGATATCAATGCAGGATAACGCTGGATGGTTTTTTAAAGAGCAGACCATTGGTACGCAAGGCGAAGGTCAGACTGAGGATTCAAAAGAGGTTTGGACTTCCTTTTTTTTTATACAAAAACCGGAAAAGAAAAGGTCTGGCTTTGGGGATGGGGCTTTTTATTTTGGTATTGTGTATGATGACTTGTTTTGTCTGGGACATTACATTTCAGGGAAATCTTCGGTATACAGATGAGCAGCTTTTGGACTATCTACAGGAACAGAAGATCCAATATGGAATGTTAAAATATAGGATTTCCTGTGAGGAATTAGAAGAAAAAATCCGATTGGATTTTCCAGAGATTACTTGGGTATCGGCAAGAGTATCAGGAACTAGACTTCTGATCCATGTGAAAGAGAATGATGTCTTGCAGGAAAAAGAGGAAAAAACAGCATCAACAGAGACCTGTGATCTGGTAGCTCAAAAAGAGGGGATCATTTGTTCTTTGACGGTGCGCAGCGGGATTCCAAAAGTACATGTGGGAGAGAGAGTAGAAGCAGGGCAGATTTTGGTGGAAGGCAAAGTGCCGATTATAAATGATGCAAAAGAAGTGATACGGGAGCAGTTTGTGATGGCTGATGCAGAAGTAATGGCACAGTGCATCACACCATATCAAGATATATTTCCTATGATGCATCAGGAAAAAAGTCATACAGGAAAGAAACGCAATGGCTTGTATTTGGAAGTATTAGGGAAGACATTTGTGTGGATCCTTCCGGCAGGAAAGGAAAGGTGTTGGGATGTGGTGACACAGGTGTATCCACTAGTGATATGGGAAGATTTTAGACTTCCTGTTTCTTGGGGATTCATAGAGGCAAAGGAATATATTACATATGATGCATGGTACTCCAAAAAGGAAGCAAGTGAAAAAGCAGAAAGGAAACTTTCGGAAATTCTTTGGAAATTCACACAAAAGGGGATGCAAATTCTTGAAAATGATGTTAAAGTAATAAGCGATGGTTCAAATTGTATTGTTGAGGGTACGATAACAACAATGGAAGATATTGCTTGTCCTCAAACAATCCCTGTTTTGGATGAAGGAAAAAAACAGGCAGATATCAATAGTAAAAAGACAGAGGAGATTTTAGGATC
>CAJMNU010000269.1 GCA_905214855.1 uncultured bacterium
CGGTAGATCTGATGCTCCAAGTTCACAATGGACAGAAAGCTGTGATCGGTATATATTCTTATGATATCGCTCATACCAGAGTGAGTCAGGTGATGGAGATGGCAAGAAAGGAAGGCTATCCGTTTCGTGTAACAGTAGAGGAAGTATAAAGAAATAGATAGACTTGGGAGGTGATTTGCACGATGTGGACAACAATGGAAGTACAGGAAATTTTGAATGGAATGATGGAATTAGCGGTCAGTGAACAATATCAATATGTGACACCAGAACTGCTTTTATATATGATGACAAAAACAGGACATTTTGCTGAGGCATTTGCAGACTGTGGAGGAGATCCAGACAGGTTAAGAGAAGACCTTTTAGGATATATGAAAGAAAATATTCCAAAGATCCAAGATGGAAAAGATCCAGAGGTGACACAAGGATTAGGACAAGTGTTTTATGAGGCGAACCAGTGTATGCAAAGATGTGATAAAAAGGCAGTAGAAGTGTCACATTTGATCTATGGGTTGTATACATTAAAAGAAAGTCATGCTTTATACTATATCCAAGTACAGGAGATAGAGAGGGCAGCTCTCCTTTCTGCTATGGCAAAGTATGCAGCAGAAGATAGAAATGAAGAGGAAGATGGGATAGAGGAAGAGCATCAGAATGATCCACAGGCATACAGAGAGAGTTCTCAGAGAGGGAAAAAAGAGCGGTGGCAGCAATATGTCACATGTCTAAATGATGAACTGGATCAGAGGAATCCTTTGATCGGGCGGAAAGAAGAGCTGGAAAGAACGATGCAGATTTTATGCAGGAAAGAGAAAAATAATCCACTGCATCTGGGAGAGCCAGGGGTTGGAAAAACTGCTATTGTGTATGGGTTGGCTGAACTTTTGGAAAAGGATGAAGTTCCAGAGAGTTTAAAAGGTGCTAAGATTTATGAAATTGATATGGGGACAATGCTTGCTGGAACACAGTACAGAGGTGATTTTGAAAAACGCTTTAAAGAAGTTATGGAAGGCATTGCATCACAGAAAAAACCGATTGTATACTTAGATGAAATACATAACATCGTAGGTGCAGGAGCAGTGGGGGATGGGAGTTTTGATGCATCTAATCTTTTAAAACCATATCTGACAGAGGGAAATATCCGCTTTATTGGTGCAACAACCTATGAAGAATATAAAAAGTATTTTGAAAAAAATAAAAGTCTGGTTCGGCGTTTCCAGAATGTCGATATTGCAGAACCAACAGAAGAGGAAGCGGTTCAGATCTTAAATGGCTTGAAAAAGAAATATGAGAAATTTCATGGAGTGAAATATGCCAAGGATGTGATGGAATATGCAGTACATAAGAGTGCACAGTATATCAATGAGCGTTATCTGCCAGATAAAGCGATCGATCTGATCGATGAGGCAGGTGCATATCGGAAAATGCATCCTTTGGATCAGAAAACGCAGACAGTGGGAAAGGCTTTGATCGATAAGATGCTCTCTTCTATCTGTAAGATCCCAGAGAAAGTGGTAGAGAGCAATGAAGCAGAAAAATTGAAAACATTGGAAAAGAGGATCTCTTCTCAGATTTT
>CAJMNU010000270.1 GCA_905214855.1 uncultured bacterium
TATGCACTAGAGACAGTTGCAGCAGAGGCGGATATTCCAGTGATCGGAGTGATCAATGCCGGTGCAAGGACAGCAGTTGCAGCAACGAGAAATAAGAAGATCGGTGTGATCGGCACTTTGGGAACGATCCAGAGTGGGATCTATACAAAAGTGATCCAGGAATTAGAACCAGATATTGAAGTAAGCGGAAAAGCCTGTCCATTATTTGTTCCATTAGTGGAAGAAGGGCTTTTGCATGATTCTGTGACAGATGAGATCGCTTCACGGTATCTGAGTGACCTGAAAAGTAAATATATTGATACCTTGGTACTGGGATGTACCCATTATCCTCTGCTGCGCTCTACTTTAAGAAGACTGATGGGGGATGATGTGGTTCTGGTGAACCCAGCATATGAGACAGCAATTGAATTAAAGGAATTGTTATCTGAGCGTGGAATGCTTCGAGAGGAAGAAGAGGAAAAGGAACAAGGGGAGAAATATCAGTTTTTTGTCAGTGATCTGGCAGAACGATTTACCACCTTTGCGTCTTCCATTCTTCCAAATGAAGTAAAAGGGACGAAAAAAATTGATATTGAACAGTATTGACAAAAACAGTATAGAATTGATTTGTTGTAAGAAAGAAAAATAGGAAAGGCACCAGACCTAGAAAAATGCATAGAATAAAAATAAGGAATGGAAAGGGTGGCTTTCTGTGAAAACATTTCTGAAACCATTGACTGCAAGCGAAGAACGGATTTATCTGGAACGCTGTCAGAGCGGGGATGAAGAGGCGAGATGCATACTGATCGAACGAAATATGCGTTTGGTAGCTCACATCGTTAAAAAGTATCAGGGGACAGAGTATGATACAGAAGATCTGCTGTCAGTGGGAACGATTGGTCTGATCAAAGCGGTCAATACATTTTGTGTGGAAAAGGGATCACGTTTGGCAACATATGCAGCGAAATGTGTAGAAAATGCTATCCTCACACAGATGCGTTTATAATTTATAGAAACAGCATAGGTTTTTATCAAATGATAGCGTTTCGGTCTGCTGACATGGAATCCTATTAGTTTTGAAAATTTGTGCTGTTTTTTAATATTTTAATGATATCAGAGGGAGAAAAAGATCTTTTGACTCCAACATATTTTAAATTGAAAAATATAAAATAAAAAACTTGCTGTAAAACAAAAAAATGTTATACTAAATATAATTTACATAAATAGTAAAGTTCGGTTTTGCTTTGGTATTTTATAGGAAACTTATGTGTAGTGAATACAGGGATGGATAACAAAGAGTTTCTGTTATGCCAGAGTGCAAAAAATAAAAGGAAAGGATGATGAATATGAGAAACACATGAACAAAATTGGGGGAGAAATTGTCAGAAGCTCTGCGTGCAGTCCTGCCTATTATGGGGCTGGTATTGCTTTTAAGCTTTAGTATTGCCCCTATTTCTCCAAGTATTTTACTTTGCTTTCTGATGGGGGCAGTGATGCTTGTGATAGGTATGATGTTTTTTCCACAGGGTGCTGAGAT
>CAJMNU010000271.1 GCA_905214855.1 uncultured bacterium
CAATACACTGTGCGGATACCATCACTGGCAGATGACCATATACAATCCACTCACTGCCACATCCGCCTCGTGCCAAAAGTTCTTTCTCGTTCAACTCTACAGGAAGTGTATCTGCCACACATCCCATCTTCTGATACATAATCCTTGACGCTTTATTCCAAGTATAAAGATTGTGATCTGCTACAATCGGTTTCTTCCATCCCTTTTCCTGAACAAACACGATCTCTTCCAAAGATCCCGCTAAGATCCCATCAAATCCTGCTGATTCTATAACATCCCAATTTTGAAGCAGAAAACGCTCTGTGGTATCCCGAAAAACCTGCGGAAGAGAAAGATAACAAGTCTTTTTATATTGATGGCATTGTTTGACAGTATTCTCAAATTCTAATGGATCCATACTGTCAGCAGCAAGATAGACTCTCTCTACTGCCTCTTCTTGTAAAACAGAAAACAATCCTGTTTTTTCCTCCAAAAGAACATACAGTGAACATGTTTTTCCTTTTTTATCCTCAAAATCTATCGTATTCTCTGCGACTTTCCTCTCTGTATGAAAAGTGTCCGGAATCTGCCTTTGATCTCTTTTCAATAAAGCCTCTTTCAGGCATTCCATACCATTACGACGCAATTGATTGATTGCCTGCATAGGAAGAAAAATATCTCCCTTTATCTTAACCTCTAATATTTTCCAATAAAAGGAACTATTTCCACTTTTTTTCAGCTGTGCTTCCACTCTCTCTTGAGTGAGAGGCTGATTCTTTGCCTGTTGCACCACCTCTCCTGATACAGTAACCTCTACCCCATCATAAGACAGTGTCAGAACAGCTGCATTTCCTGTCTCAAAATAAGCCTTTCCTTCAATACCGATCTGACTCTGTGTCTCAACATATGTTTTGTCAAGAAAATCGAACAATTCCTGATTGGTCTCTCGAAACGTTGGTTTTCCCTTCAAAGTAATCATATCACGCCCATTATGTTTGAGGTAATATCCGTCTGTCTGTCCACCACGATCAAACAGATCCAAAAGTTCCCTTCGATCCGTTTCTTCTACAAAATATCCTTCCTGTCCATCTCTCCAGTATTTGTCCACATATTTTCTGTAAATCCTGGTCACTCCGGCAGTATAACGTGGACTCTTCATACGTCCCTCTATCTTTAAAGAGAAAATCCCTGCCTGAATCAACTGTGGCAGTAAATCCAGTGTACATAAATCTTTTGGACTTAATACATACTTTTCATTCTTCTTATTCAGGATCTTCCCATTTTCTTTTACTTCATACGGAAGACGGCATGGCTGTGCACATCTTCCCCTGTTCCCACTTCGTCCTCCGATCAAACTGCTGAGAAGACACTGACCGGAATAACAATAGCAAAGTGCTCCATGCACAAAACTTTCAATCTCTAAATCAGGAAGTTCTCTATGAATCTTCTCTATCTCTTGTAAGGAAAGCTCTCTTGCGGTTACGATCCTTTCTGCTCCCATCTGGGCTAACATTCTAGCACCA
>CAJMNU010000272.1 GCA_905214855.1 uncultured bacterium
GATGTATACAATCGGAGATTTTGAACGGATTGGAGATCACTGCGAAAATCTGGCAGAATTGTCTCAAGAAAAAGTAACAAATAAAATTGAATTTGGTCCTGAGGCGATGAAAGAGCTGGAAGAAATCTGTCAGTCTGTGAAGCAGTCTGTAACCTGTGCATTAGAAGCAAGAAGAAAGCCAAATATGCAGGATGTGCGTCTGACTTCTAAATATGAACAGGAAGTAGACAATCTGGAGGAGGAACTTAGAGAACGTCATATTGAACTTGCACACCTGAAGCGGGTATTATTTTCCTGGATGCATTGAGCAATCTGGAACGTATTTCTGATCATGCAAAGAATATAGCCGGTTACATCAAAGAAGAACTCTAGGAGGAAATGGGTATGCTGTTGTATGTGGTAGAAGATGATGATAACATTCGGGATCTGCTATCTGTAGCGTTACAGGGATTTGGATATCAGATCCGTGCATTTGAAAACGCAGAGGATGCGTTGAAATCGATTGAGAAAGACATGCCTTCTTTGGCAGTATTTGATCTGATGCTGCCAGGGATGGATGGGCTTTCTGCGATCCACAAGATACGCAGCATGAAGGGTGTCGGAGAGATTCCCATTATGATTTTGACTGCAAAAGACCGAGAGACAGACAAGGTGATGGGCTTAGATGGCGGAGCAGACGATTATATGACAAAACCGTTTGGTGTATTGGAACTTGCGGCGCGTGTGCGTACGCTTTTGAGAAGGAGCAGCCAGACAGACTCCAAAGAAGATCGTATCAGCTATGAGTCCATCACGATAGACAAGAGTACAAGAGAAGTCATAGAAGATGGTCGTAAGGTAGAGCTGACACTCAAAGAATTTGAACTTTTAGTTTATTTGATGGAGAATCAAAAAAGGGTGGTCGGACGCAATGAGATCCTAAACCAAGTATGGGGATATGAATTTGATGGTGGTACAAGAACATTAGATATGCATATCCGTACACTTCGTCAAAAACTAGGAGAAAAGAGCGGTTCTATGATCAAAACAGTCCGTGGTGTAGGATACCGATTGGAAAAACCTGAGGAGACAGTATGAGAAGAGCCATTTTTGTAAGATTTATAGAAGTGCTTCTTGCAGCACTTCTGTTAAATAGCGGGATCTTTTTTATTGTGACCAATACAATGCTGCTTCAGGCATCAAGAAATAATATGCGATATATGCTGTCCGTTTTGGACAGCATTATTGATTATGAGGGAAATGTAAAATTTTTGTCAAATTCGCTGGAATGGACTCAGGAAACGGAGCAGGGGCGGTTGACCGTGATGGATCTGAATGGTACAGTTGTATTTGATACTCAGGTAAATGATGCAGAGGCAATGGATAATCATGCTGGAAGAGAAGAAGTGGAAGAGGCAAAAAAAACTGGAGTGGGATATTCCATGAGATATTCAGAAACTCTGGGAAGAACCATGTTATATGTA
>CAJMNU010000273.1 GCA_905214855.1 uncultured bacterium
TGTTTCCCACTTCATGTTTTTTGTCCCTTAAAATATTTTGCCACTTTAGCATGATCATGTTATAGTATACACCATATTTACAAAAACAGACAAGTCCTGTACAATATAATCCAGAAAATTTCTGAGGTGATACGTATGCATATTTTTTCCAGAAGTGAACTGCTGCTTGGCAAAGAAGGGCTTTCCAAATTATCAAGCAGTACTGTAATGGTTTTTGGGCTTGGAGGAGTAGGATCTCATCTGACAGATGCCCTTGCCCGTGGTGGTATTGGTCGTCTGATCCTTGTCGATGCCGACACCGTTTCTCTGACCAATATCAATCGCCAAAGTGTGGCATTTCTCAGCACTGTGGGACAATATAAAACAGATATTATGAAACAACGAATCCATGATATCAACCCAGATGCTTCGGTTCTTACCTATGAAACATTTGTTCTTCCAGATAATCTGGAAGATTTGATGCAATCCATTCCAGATAAGATTGATTATGTTGCAG
The DNA here is from genome assembly GCA_905214855.1 of uncultured bacterium. Classification (GTDB taxonomy): domain Bacteria; phylum Bacillota; class Clostridia; order Lachnospirales; family Lachnospiraceae; genus CAJMNU01. Next base: position 497 of record CAJMNU010000273.1, read on the forward strand.
ATGCCATTGATACTATAAGCGCCAAGCTCTCTCTTGTTGAATACTGCCATAAACATCAGATCCCTCTCATTTCCTGTATGGGAACTGGCAATAAACTTCATCCAGAGCTATTTGAGATTACAGATATCACAAAAACTTCTGTCTGCCCAGTCTGCAAAGTCATGAGACGGGAATTAAAAAAGCGGGAGATCCCGCATTTAAAAGTTCTATATTCAAAAGAAATCCCCCTCACTCCTCTTTCATGTGAGGAATATAAACAAGTATCTGATGATCAAAAAAGACCTGTACCCGGAAGCGTTTCTTTTGTTCCGCCAGTTGCCGGTATACTGATCGCCGGAGAAATCCTGCGATCACTTTCTGACTGATCTTTCCAAAAAACAAGGTCCTATTCTGCTTTTTAAAAAATAAAAAAATTCTATAAAAAGACATAATAAGAGAGCAGCCTTTCCCCCACAGAAAGCTGCTCTCAATTCACGGTCAAAAAACCTTACACTATAGGTTTTCATGCTACCTGACATCCCCATATCAGGTGTATTGTGTAGGACACCCCCATGTGTTCCTTACGCGAATAATAATAACACAGTTCCTGTCATATGTCAAGGAAGTTACCTCTATTTTGCACAATTTTTTTCGTCACAACAAGCCTTTCTTTTTGTATTTTCTCCAATTTTTGACCTTATCCGACTCTTTTTTCCGCTTTTTTTCAAAGATTTTTTTCTTCTCTTGAAGGATATTTTTTTACTTTTTGCACATACTCCTATAGAATAGTTATGTTATTAGGAGGTTTTTATGACAATTTCCAGCCATTTTTCTGAAAATCTCTCACGGTTTCAGAAAATTTTTCGTACGGATAAAAATTTTGATGTTGTCTATCATGTAATGACTATCGGAGAGCGTCAAGGTGCTATTTTTTTTATTGATGGCTTTGCAAAAGACGATACTATGAG
>CAJMNU010000274.1 GCA_905214855.1 uncultured bacterium
CTTAATACATAGAAAAGGTCTATTTTAATAGACTTATCTGGAAGGAGGAAAAACAGTGAAAGATTTCGTTTTATGTGAGAGTGAATATAGGTTTATGGAACTGATCTGGGAAGAAACACCTATAAATTCAACAGAATTGACAAAAAAGGCAAAACAGTCTCTTGAATGGAAGAAGTCTACCTGCTATACGGTACTGAAAAAATTAGAGGATAAGGGATTTGTGAAGAATGAGAAGGCACAGGTCAGTGTCTTGGTTCAAAAAGAACAGGTGCAGAGGGCTCAGAGCGATCAATTGATTGAAAAACGCTTTGGAGGCTCACTTCCAGCTTTTCTCAATGCTTTTTTAAAAGACCGAAAGTTGACAGCTGGTGAGGCACGGGAACTTCACCAGCTGATCGAACAAGCAGTTCCAGAAGAAGATTCTTTTGAAGGTATTGCCAAAGAGAGTGATCTGAAGAAGGAAGATTCAGAAAAAGGGAGGAAGGTGTAGGAATGTTTACTACAGATCAGATGCTTGCACTTTTTAATAAAAGTCTGGTAGGAGGAACTCTGATTCTTCTGATTTTGTGTATCCGTCTGTTGATGAAAAAATTTCCTAAAAAATATACTTGCATTTTATGGTTTATTGCCTTTGTCCGTTTGCTGATTGCGATTTCCATTCCTTCTGTGTGGTCTTTTTTCCCAATTGCTGCTAGTCCCTTAGTAGAAGTATCTGTAGAGAAAAATGGTATAGAAGTTGGTGAAGTTCCCCAAATGATCACAGGGATCAAGTCAGTGGATGGGACAGTGAATGAACTGCTCATGCAGATGATGGAACCAGCTGTGGGAGATTCTGCAGATCCAGTACAGATATATGCTTTTGTGTTAGGGTGCATTTGGGCAGGTGGTGTATTTGTTCTTCTTCTTTTAAATGTAGTCCGTTATATTCGGCTAAGATATCAGCTTTCAGATGCAGTACCCGCAACATATACAGAGTCTCTTTTGGGGGACAAACAGATAAAACAGGTCTATTTTGCTGATAAGATTGATATGCCGATCGTGTCTGGATTATTTCGTGCCAAAATTTATCTGCCTTCTTTTCTTTGTAAAGAAGAATGTCGTCAAGAGAGGGAGATGATATTGGCTCATGAGAATGCACATCGTTTGCGTTTTGATCATTGGACAAAATGGATCGCATTTTTGGCACTGCTTGTCCATTGGTTTAATCCATTGGTATGGATTGCATATGTGCTGTACTGTAAAGATGTGGAGATGGCATGTGATGAAAGGGTGATGCAGCAACTGGGAGAAAGTATGCGAAAGGCATATTCTTTGGCATTACTTGATTTTCA
>CAJMNU010000275.1 GCA_905214855.1 uncultured bacterium
CAGTTTATGGTGATCGATTCTTCCACAAGGAGAAACCTTGAACTTTTAGAGACATTGAGAGAAAAGCAAAAAAGAGGTTCTTTGCTTTGGGTATTGGACAAGACAAGGACAGCAATGGGAGCTAGACTTTTGCGTACCTATATCGAGCAGCCTCTTCTTCGGAAAGATGAAATCCTGCGCCGTCAGGATGCAGTAGAAGAACTGAATTCTAATTATATTTCAAGGGAAGAAATTTGTGAATATTTAAATCCGATTTATGATCTGGAACGCTTGATAGGGAGGATCAGCTATAAAACAGCCAATCCCAGAGACTTGATTTCTTTTCAGAATTCTCTGAAGATGCTGCCGTATATAAAACAGATCTTAGCAGAATTTTCCAGTGAACTGTTAAAAGAGATCAATGAGGAAATGGATTCTTTAGAAGATATCACAGGACTTTTAGAGAGAGCAATTGTGGATGAACCACCGATTTCTGTAAGAGATGGCGGAATCATTCGGGAGGGATTCTCAGAAGAGGCAGATACATTACGCCATGCAAAGACAGAGGGGAAGAATTGGCTGGCTGAACTTGAAGTGAAAGAACGTGAGAAAACAGGGATCAAAAATCTGAAGATTAAGTATAACAAAGTCTTTGGTTATTATTTTGAGGTGACCAATTCCTTTAAGGATCTAGTACCAGATTATTTTATCCGTAAACAGACTCTTGCAAATGCAGAACGCTATATGACAGAGGAATTGAAAAATCTGGAGGAAATGATCTTAGGAGCAGAGGACAAATTGTATGCTTTAGAGTATGAACTGTTTTGTCAGGTGAGGGATACGATTGCTGCAGAGGTAGTGCGTATCCAAAAAACAGCAAAGGCAGTAGCTAAGCTGGATGTCTTCACTTCCCTTTCAAATGTTGCCATGCGAAACCAATATGTGCGTCCGGAGATCAATGAACGTGGATCGATCCATATAAAAGGAGGACGGCATCCTGTTGGGGAGCTGATGAATAAGGATACTCTATTTGTATCCAATGATACACTTTTGGATAATCACAAAAATCGTGTGTAAATCATCACAGGTCCGAATATGGCGGGAAAAACGACTTATATGCGTCAGACGGCATTGATCGTGCTTTTGGCTCAGATTGGAAGTTTTGTTCCGGCAGATTCAGCAAATATTGGAATCTGCGATCGGATTTTTACCCGTGTGGGGGCTTCCGATGACCTTGCTTCTGGTCAGAGTACATTTATGGTAGAGATGACAGAGGTAGCCAATATCCTTCGCAATGCGACAAAAAACAGCCTTTT
>CAJMNU010000276.1 GCA_905214855.1 uncultured bacterium
TAACCGTGCGTGCAAAGACAAAACACAATGCCATAGCTGGAAAAAAAGCTGCTCTCCATCGGATATGTCTTTTCGCTTTCCACTCCTTTGGGAACATTCTGTTCCAAAGAAATACCAAAAAGCTCATACCAAATACAGCAGTGGAAAACAAGATCGCAGTCGGCTTTAGCATCCAACTAAACAAAAGCGCTCCAAATGCAAGGACAAGATCCTGTCCTCCTCTTCTTTTCCAATAACCTATCAAATGATACATCATCACAATCTGGATCAATAATGTTATTGTATCCGTCTTTACAGAAATACTGAGATTTAATACAGATGGAAGTGACACCAACAAGACAGGTACTGTCAGTGCTTTTTTTCTATCTACCAGCTCACACGCAGTCAGATAAGAGGCATATAATAAAAATGCCATAAACCATATCCCAAAACAGGCTAAAAAACTGTGAGATGGCAGATCAGCAAATGGCAATGTCAAGATCTCAAGCCCTTTGGAATAAGTGTAGACCACACCCATTGTTCCCAGATTCTCATAAATCCCGCCCCCATTGTTCAAAACATATTCTGACCTCACACCATACCATAGACTGTCAAAATCCAGTGAAATATTCATTCTTCCCAATTCCATAAGAAGAAGCATGCCAATCCATGCAAGGCAAAAGGAAGTCAGAGTTGTTTGTGTTTGTTCTGTCTTCTCTTGTTTTTTCAAACATCCAAACTGTCTCTCCCACATCATTCCCCAGATCGATACTGGAATTCCTGTTCCTATCACAACGATACGCAGCATGGCAATCTCACCAATTCCAATCCATGAAAGGAAAGAAAATACTGAAATTAAGACAGAATATCCGATCAGGCTATCTGTAAGAAGAGGTGCACGAACAGAAAAACGCATCTTAACACGCACCCATTTCCCCAGCCAATATGCATAGAGCAAATACCAAAGGGACACAATCAAAGGTACACATACAACATGCAAATAAGAAAATACCAGAACCAGAACACTTATGCCAAAGATACGTCCGACTCCCTTGAAACAGCGCAGCATAAAAAAGAGTGCCAAAAAAAGAAGTCCCATCTCTGCCCATAATGCCCATGTCTCCTTTTGCATGGCAGCCCATCTCAGAGGTCCTTTTCCAACCATCTGCCATGCTGCAAAGATTGCCAAAAACCATAAAATTATCGTTCCCAGCATTCTCTCCCATGGAAATCTTTGGTTCATCCTCTCTCTCATTGATTTTCTGTCTCCTCTCCATCCCATTTTTTTATTCTGCAAAGTGA
>CAJMNU010000277.1 GCA_905214855.1 uncultured bacterium
TGCATCCGGAAGAAGAAGACCAGTAGAGGTGGAAGGTTCTGATTATACGATCGATGTGGATACCGTTATCATGTCACTGGGAACAAGCCCAAATCCACTGATCTCCAACACAACCGATGGCTTGGAGATCAATAAACGCAAATGTATCGTGGCAGAAGAAACGACAGGTCAGACAAGCCGTGAAGGCGTGTTTGCCGGTGGAGACGCTGTTACAGGTGCAGCTACTGTTATTCTTGCAATGGAAGCTGGAAAGACAGGAGCAAAAGGAATCCATGAATATCTGTCTTCTAAGCCTAAAAAAGCATAAAAAGACAGAGAAAAGACAGAAGAAAGCCTCATAGAATGGAGAGCGTTTTTAAGGTGCTTAGTACTTATTCTGTATGAGGATCAGGGTGAGAAAGAGAACGGAAAAAATCAGTAAAAAGGATGTCTGGTCCAATGCGGCTGGGCATCCATTTCATTTACGAAAAGGAAAAGGTTATGAAGAAAATTAACATGCTGGAAGGACCGATTCTTCCATCTTTGACCAAACTTGCCATTCCGATCATGGCAACTGCAATGGTACAGATGGCATATAATCTGACAGATATGGCATGGATCGGAAGAGTAGGAGCGGATGCGGTGACGGCAGTCGGATCTGCAGGAATGTATGTCTGGCTTTCACAGGGAGTGGTTGCCTTAGCGAGAATGGGAGGACAGGTGAAGGTCGCACATTCTCTGGGAGAGAAAGACGAAAAAGAGGCAGCTTTATATGCACAGGGCGCATTTCAGATCGCCATTTTATTTGCTGCTGTGTATGGATTGATCGCTGTGATGGCAGCGAAACCATTGATCGGATTTTATGGTCTGAGCAGTCCGGCTATCATTGCGGATGCAGAAAAATATCTTAGGATTACTTGTGGTTGTATTTTGTTTACTTTTTTGAGTTCGATCTTTACAGGAGTCCTGACAGCATCGGGAGACAGTAAGACACCGTTTGTGGCAAACAGTGTGGGGCTTATCGCCAATATGATCTTAGATCCGGTTTTGATCTTTGGGATTGGACCAATCCCGGCAATGGGAGCAGTGGGAGCAGCCTTGGCAACTGTCAGTGCACAGATCATTGTTGTCTTTGTCTTCTTGGCAGCAGTCAAAAAGGATACCCTGTTGTTTGATAAAATCCATA
>CAJMNU010000278.1 GCA_905214855.1 uncultured bacterium
TGTCTGCTCCTACATCAATTGGTTCTCTCTCCTCCACAAATTCACCATAACAGTTATCTACCATACAGATCACATCTGGTTTGATCGACTTCACAAAACGGATCAATTCTCCAATCCTTTCAACAGAGAGAGTGGGACGAGTTGCATATCCTTTTGATCGCTGGATCGTCACCATTTTTGTATTTTCACGGATTGCCGCACGGATCCCATCAAAATCAAAACTTCCATCCTCCAAAAGATCTACCTGCTGATAACTAACACCATATTCTTTTAAAGATCCTACGGATTCTCTGATTCCAATTACTTCCTCCAGTGTATCATATGGTTTTCCAACTGGTGAGAGCAGTTCATCTCCAGGTCTTAGATTACTGGATAATGCCACATGAAGTGCATGTGTCCCACTGATCAACTGCGGGCGTACCAAAGCATCCTCTGCATGAAAGACAGAAGCATACACTGCTTCCAGAGTATCTCTTCCCAGATCGTTATATCCATATCCTGTCGTTGCCGCAAAATGGATATCACTAACCCTATTATCCTGCATTGCCTTTAAAACTTTAAGCTGATTCCATTCTGCCATCTCATCAATTGCCTCAAAACGTTCTTTCAGCTCTTCCAGAATATTCTCTCCAAACTTCAGCACCGGTTCGCTGATTCCAAGTGTACTGTACATTCCTTCTCTTTTCATATTATCTAATCTCCTCTACTCCCAGTTTTTCTCTGCAATCTTCACATATCTTTGCAAAAATTCGGGTCTTATCATTTTCATAATCCGGCAGATTCAGCCATGTAACCTCACGTTCCCTTTTAAACCAAGTGATCTGACGCTTTGCAAAATGTCTGGTATCCCTTTTTAAAACGGATACTGCTTCCTCCAGACTACACATACCATTCAAATAATCCAAAATCTCCTTATATCCAAGCCCCTGCATAGAGACCATGCCACGGTTCATGCCCATCTCTTTCAGATGGCGCACCTCATCTATGAGTCCCTCTTTCAGCATACTGTCTACTCTCTCTTCAATCCTCTTATACAAGATTTCACGGTCTGTGTTCAACACATAGTACAAAAATGCATATGGGGACTCTTTTGCCCTTTCT